>CAUCNB010000001.1:0-93107 GCA_958444075.1 uncultured Collinsella sp.
GATCCGGTCCGACCGGGCCGCGCGGCAAGGAGATATATTGCCAGACCGGAGGGGCCCCGTGGGCGGGAATCTGGGCGTACACGTTTCCTACACAGTTTGGGTTCCGGCTAACGTTTGCCAGCCGTTACCCACCGCTCGCCGAGCATCTCTTTATATAAGGCAGTCTCATGGTTAAAGCGGATACGTCCCCCTAGCTAAAGCACAGCCAGCATCGAGCAACTCATCACGTTCTTCCACCGAGAACCCCTCGGCGTAGACGCGCACCACTGGTTCGGTCCCGCTAGGACGGACCAGCAGCCACGTGTCATCCTCGAATGCCAAACGCAAGCCATCCATATGACTAACGTTTTGCGGTACCTTGCCACAAATCGACTTGGGGTTTACGCCCGGCAGCAGGGTTCGTAACGTTTCGGCATCTTCGGCCTCAAGGCGTAAATCGCGTCGACCGTAACTCGTCTTACCAAAACTGTCCTCGAGTTGGTCGACCAGAACGCCCAAAGGCGCGTCCGTCTTTGCCATAAGCTCACACAGAATCAGACAGGCGAGGATTCCATCGCGCTCGGGCATATGCGCGGCGATGCCGATACCACCGGCTTCTTCGCCGCCTATGAGGACGCCGCCCTTCTTCATCTCCGCCGCTATATATTTGAAACCGACTGGTTTGACGGTCACGCGGCAGCCAAGCGCCTCGGCAATGCGACGCACGAGCGTCGAGCATGAAAGATTGACGACGACGCGCCCCTCCAAATTACGAAATTGAACCAAGTCGCCCAAAACGAGCGCCATGATCTGATGCGGATGTATATATCTGCCGCGCTCGTCAACCGCGCCGATACGGTCGGCGTCGCCGTCGGTCACCAGGCCAGCGCAAGCTCCGTCCTCGATAACCGTATGCTCGCAAGCGTCCACCCAAGGCTCAACGGGGTCGGGGCAGATATCTTCTTGGTCAGACGCCTGCCCGGCGTGAATCTCGTGCACCTCAACGCCAAGCTCGCGCAGCAAGTCGGCTAGATAGCCCTGGGCTGCGCCGCCCATGGGATCGACAACCACGCGCAGGTGCGCGGCGCGGATGGCTTCGCCATCGACAAACGATGCCACCGCCTGCATATAGTCAGGAATGATATCCGCGGTGCGATATTGCCCCTCGATCTCCATTGGCTCGGGAGCCATGGTCTCTTCGAGCTCTTCGATGACATCCTGGTTGGCGGTTGAGCCGTCACCCATGCGAATCTTGAGGCACAGATAGCCCTGCGGATGATGGGACCCCGTCACCATGAGCGCGCCGCACGCCTCACCGTCATAAGCCGCCGCCCACGTAAGGGCAGGGGTCGGAACAGGTCGCGAAGCGAGCACGGCGTCTAGCCCGTGCGCTGCTAGCACGCCCGCCGCAAGCTCAGCGAACTCGCGCGCCAGGGGCCGGGTGTCGAACCCTATATATACCGTTTTGCCCGGATTGGTCTTTTGCCACAACTCGCCGACGGCATCGGCGATACGGGCAACGTTATCGGCAGTGAAGTCCTCATCGACGCGAGCGCGCCAACCGTCAGTTCCAAAATGAATTATCGCGCACACGCGCAGACACCTCACAGTGTTTGGATCATGTTACGCATGGGGTATACCCGCAACATGCACTCGGCAACCTGCCGGCACCAGCATTCACCATTTGGGCAAATGCTGCCGAGGACATGCAGGCAATAAAAAAACCGCCCCGTATGGAGCGGTTTTGCCCTTTATATATCGAGCGCCTCGGCCATTGCTGCCGTAGTGATTGCCGTGGTTCCACAGCAACTGCCCACCATTGCGGCACCGGCATGTCTCCATTCGATGCATGCGCGCGCGAAAGCTTCAGGGTTCTCGTGCCATACGGGGCCATCCTGAGTCTGGACCGGATCGCCTACGTTGGGACGCACCGTGACGGGAGTAGTCGCCGATGCAACCATCCTGGGCACCGCCGCATTCGCGGCCGCAAGCGAACAGCAATTAACACCAACCGAGTTTGCGCCGTGTTTTTCGGCGTACAAAACGGCTGCCTCGATGTTGAGGCCATCGCCCAGCAGGTCGCCTTTATCGTCAACGACAAAACTCACCAGAACAGGCATGCCGTCGGCGGCATCTCGGGCGCCGGCAAGCATGGGCTGCAGATTACGGATAGACGTCACCGTCTCGATCAGCAGACCGTCAACGCCGGCATTGAGCAAGGCGTGCGCCTGTTCGCGCGCAATGCCGCGGATTTCACGATACTCGGCAGAGTCCTCGGCAAACCACTCAATACCGATCGGGCCCATCGAGCCCAGCAGCAGCTGAGGGTGCGCCTGGCGAGCATCGTCGACGGCCCCGCGATTGACCTCCGCCACGAACGGCGCAATCTGGTCGTGCTTGAGGGCATAGCTTGATGCCTGAAAGGTGTTGGTAATGAGCACCTGCGCACCGGCGGCGACATACAAGCGATGGATACGAGAAACGGCCTGCGGCTCTGCCAGATTCCAAAACGCCGGTGGAATGTCTGCGGCGTCGTACTCACTCAACAGAACACTGCCCATGGGGCCCTGCGCCAACAAGGTCTCGCTCGACAAGCGGCGCGTAAGTTCCTCGGCACCAAAGCGGTTGTAATAACTCGTATCCATATATATCCCGCTATTCCTCGACGCTGATTCCCTGCTTTTCGAGATAGGCGAGCCAGCGGCTCATCGTGTCCTCGGATAGCGCATGCTCCATCATGCAGGCCTCGGAATCGGCTCGCTCAAATTCGACACCGAGCTCCTGAACCAAAAACGTGCGGATGAGGCGATGACGGTACCAGATAGCCGTGCCAACCTCGCGGCCGCGATCGGTCAGGATTACCTTGCCATAGTGCGATTGCTCGACAAGCTCGGATGCCTTGAGCGCCGAAACCGCTTTATTGACCGATGCCTTGGAGACGCCAAGGCGCTGCGCGATGTCGACCGATCGCACGCCGTTGGTTTCCCCCTCTTCGCTTTCAATGCGAACCATGCACTCCAAGTAGTCTTCGTTCGCCACCGTCAGATGTAGTTCGCGCGAGCTATTTGTCGTATCCATGATCTTCCGTCCCTTCTGCATTCAATGGCTGATTCTACCCCATCCAAGCGTCGCGGTATGCCGTGGCATACCGTGCTAGAGTTCTTGTTGCACACGACGACCAAGATTGGAGCGATCTTTATGGAAAACACCACCACAAACCCCGATGTCCTCGAGCGCTTTTTGCGCTACGTCCAGATCAACACGCAGTCCGAGGATGCAAACTGCGACCAGGTACCCTCGAGCGCCGTTCAGTTTGATCTTGCCAACGTGCTAGCTGAAGAGCTGCGCGAGCTTGGTGCGGAAGATGCCCACGTGACCGAGCATGCCTATGTCTGCGCGCATATCCCCGCAAGTGCGGGCGCTGAGGACAAGCCCGCCCTGGGCCTGATCGCCCATCTCGACACCACCGAAGTTGCACCGGGCGCCGGCGTGAAGCCGCACATCGTACACTACGAGGGCGGCGACCTGGTCTGCGGCACGGTTGACGGTAAGCCCGTTGCCATGAGCACCGCCAAGCTTCCCGCCCTGAACGACCTCGCGGGTGAGGACCTGGTCTGCAGCGATGGCACCACGCTGCTGGGCGCGGACGACAAGGCAGGCGTCGCCGAGATCATGTCGCTTGTCGCGCGTATCGCTCAGGACCCTTCTCTGCCCCATCCCGCACTCGGCATTTGCTTCTGCCCTGACGAGGAGATCGGCCACGGAGCCGAGCTGCTGGATATCGATACCTTTGGCTGCAAGTACGCCTACACGGTCGACGGCGGCCCCATCGGCGAGCTGGAGTGGGAGTGCTTTAACGCCGCCGAGGCGACCGTCTGCTTTGAGGGCCAGTCCATCCACCCGGGCGACGCCAAGGGCCGTATGGTCAACGCAGGCAATCTGTTCTGCGACTTCAACGCGTTGCTCCCCTACGAGCAGCGTCCGGAATACACCGAGGGCTACGAGGGCTTCTGTCACCTTGAGGGCGTCTCGGCAACGGTCGACCATGCCACGGCGCGCTATATCGTCCGTGATCACGATGCCGCCAAGTTCCAGCAGAAACTCGACCTTATTGATGCCGCCGCCTCGATGCTCAACCAGCGTCTGAGTGAGGAGCGCGTGACAGTCGAGATTAAGCAGCAGTATCGAAATATGGCCGAGATCGTTCGTGACTATCCCGAGCTTATTGATGTTGCCAAGGAAGCCTACCTTGCCTGCGGCGTTGAGCCCCAAGTGCTGCCGATTCGTGGCGGCACCGACGGCGCTCAGCTGTCGTTCCGCGGTCTGCCCTGCCCCAACCTTTCCACCGGCGGCTATTGCTACCACGGCGTCAACGAGTTCGTCCCGGTCAGTTCGCTCGTCAAGATGACCGACGTGCTCCAGGAGCTCGTCGCCCGCTTTGCATAAGCCTGGCTGCACAAGTCCAAAAGACGAATCGCCCCGTCCTCTACAGAGAACGGGGCGGTTTTTGATACAAGGGGAGCAGTCAACATCGCAGGTTGAGCCAACGTCAGCGAGCGACGTCCAAGGCGAACAAGTTGGCATGAAAAAGGCAGGGCATTGACCTTCTGGTCATGCCCTGCCTTTTGAATGACAAATTGTCGCCTTGGGCGGCGCGCAGCGTCGAGCCGTTACGGCGTTTGGTAAAACGCCGTAACTTAGTAGTTGGCTTCGTAGCCGTTGCCGTCACCGGTGGGCTCTTCGTAGTAGTCCGAATCGCTCGAATCGCTTGAGTCATCAGAATCGTCAGAGCTGACCGATGAGGTTGCGGTACCGTTTGCGTAGTCGTCAGACGTGTTGTTGCTGAGGTCACCGATCGTAGAGCTGGAACCGTCGGAAAGACCCATGGTGTTGGGACCCTTGGGATCCTTGCCGGCATCGACGCGCTCCATCATTTCCTTGAGCTCGTCCTCGTAGACAAAGACGTAGCTCACACCGTCGATCATGGTGCTGTCGTCGGCGTACGAGGGCAGGTTGGCCGAGTAGATACCGTCGACATCCATACCGCGCATGGCATTGACCGTAGCCACGATATCCTGAACGCTCATATCGGTTACGAGCATATCGGACAGCGAATTAACCAGGCCAAAGATCTTCGTGGCATCGAAGTTATTGAGAATCTGGTTGGCAAGGGCGCCAAGCACCTGACGCTGGTGGCGCATGCGCGTGTAATCGCCGTCGGCATAGGTGTAGCGGCAGCGGGCATAGGTAAGGGCGGTGGCACCGTCCATATGCTGCTGGCCAGCGGTAATCTTAATATCCAGGTGCTCGGGGTCGTCAACATCATCGGTTGCGTTAATGTCGATACCGCCAACCGAATCAATCAGCGCCTGCATACCGTCGAAGCTGACCTCGGCATAGTGGGAAATCTGAACACCGCACAGCTCGTTGACCGCCTCGACCATGGCCTCGGCGCCGCCAACGGTATGGCAGGCGTTGATCTTCATGGTCTCGCCCTTGTACTCGACCTTGGTGTCGCGCGGAACGGAAATGAGCGTCGCCTGCTTTTGCGTGGGGTCGATGCGTGCCAGGATAATCGAGTCGGCACGATACGTATCCTCGCCCGGACGGCCGTCGGTGCCAAGAAGCAGCACGTAGAACGGATCCTTTGCCTCATCGGTGTCAACCAGAACCCGACGCAGATTGTCGGTAATGACATTAGAATCGCCGAGCTTGCCCATAATGGTGGCAAACCACAGGCCGGCAGCGGTAGTGGCACTCAGCAGCACGCCAAGCACGACAATGAGCGCGACGTGACGAATCGTGTGGCTACGACGACGTTGGCGAGCTCGCTCGGAATAACGAGCCACGTTATCGCGACTGTAGATCTTGGCCTGCGCACCAGTTGAGGGTCTTCGAGTGGTGGTATCCGCGAGGGGCTTTTTATTAAACATAGGCAACCTGTATTAGTAGATGACGGGATCGGGGACGGTAGCATGCTCGACATGCGCGCCAAGCGCCTGCAGCTTTTCGACAAAATGCTCGTAGCCGCGCTTGATGTGATGGATAGCCGAAACCTCGGTCGTCCCGTCGGCAATCAAGCCCGCTACGACGAGGGCCGCTCCGCCGCGCAGATCGGGCGAGGTAACCTGTGCACCCGAGAAGCCCTTGACGCCATGAATCATGGCATGATGGCTCTCGATACGAATGTCGGCACCCATGCGCACCAGCTCAGAGGCAAACATAAAGCGATTCTCGAAGATGTTTTCGGTAATAACGGAACTGCCGTCGGCAAGGGCGGAGAGCACCATAATCTGCGCCTGCATGTCGGTCGGGAAACCGGGGAACGGAAGCGTCTGGATGTCGACCGGCTTGATACGCTCGGCACGGTTCACATGGACGCCATCCTCGACGCGCTCGCAGTCGATACCCATGAGCTCCATCTTCTTGAGCACCATGCCCAAGTGAATGGGGCAAAAGCCCGTGACATCGACACCGCGATCGTCGGCCATCAACGCACCGGCAACGATAAAGGTACCGGCCTCGATGCGGTCGCCTACTACGCGATGGGTAACAGGATGGAGCTCTTCCACGCCTTCGATAGTCACGACGGGAGTGCCGGCGCCAACAATCTTGGCGCCCATCTCGTTGAGCATGTTGGCGAGATCGACGATCTCGGGCTCGCGGGCGGCATTGTCGATAACCGTGGTACCCTGCGCGCGCACGGATGCCATAATGAGGTTCTCGGTCGCACCGACACTGGCGAACTCGAGCGTGACGGTGGTGCCGCGCAGGCCCTGAGGCGCGCTGGCGTTGATATAGCCGTGGGCGGTATCAAACTCGACGCCCAGGGCCTCAAGACCAAGAATGTGCATATCGATCTTGCGAGCACCCAGGTTGCAGCCGCCCGGCATGGCGATCTTGGCGCGATGGAAGCGACCCAGCAGGGGCCCCATGACGGCGGTGGAAGCACGCATCTTGGCAACAAGCTCGTAGGGGGCCTCCCAAGAATCGACCTGAGAGGTATCAATCTCGAGCGTGTGCTCGTCGAGGACATCGATCGTGGCGCCCATACCCTTGAGCACCTTGCCCATCACGTGGACATCGGAAATATCGGGCACGTTCTGCAGCGTCGTCTTGCCCGGCGCCAGAAGCGTTGCCGCCATGAGTTTGAGTGCGGAGTTCTTGGCGCCCGAGACGGGCACGGAGCCTCCGATGGCGTGGCCACCCTCAACGCGGATAATATCCAAGGTCTACCCTTTCAAAAAGCATGCCCGGGGTGGCTGGGCCATCCCGGGCATGATGTGTTCGCAAATGGTCGAACGCTAAATCGTTTGACTATTGGGCAAGCTTGAGCTTACACCATGCGATTTCATTATAGAGGTAGGCGCGGCGTGCATCATCCTCCGACAAATTACCCAGCTTCTCTTCAAAACCTTGAATATCAGCTTTAAGCTTGTCGGCATCGACGGTCGCCAAATCGCAAGCGCGCTCGGCGAGAACGGTCACGACATCGTCCGCAACCTGGGCATAGCCGCCGGCCACGGCAAACGTGTGGTCGACAGTGCCCATGGCCTTATCGGAAACGCGAACGTAACCGCGGTCGATCGTGCAGATCTCGCTGGAGTGAGCAGGCAGGACGCCAAACTCGCCATCCGTGGACGGAATCGACACAAACGCAGCGTCGCCCTCATAGGCGCAGCTCACGGGGCACACGATGCGGATACGCATAACCTACTTCTCCCCCATCTTGCGAGCGCGCTCGCGCACGCCCTCAATCGTGGAAGCATAGCGGAAAGCCTGCTCGGGCAGGTCATCGGCCTTGCCGTCGACAATCTCGGCGAAAGAGCGGACGGTATCCTCGACGCGGACGTAGACACCGGGGTTACCGGTGAACTTCTCGGCGACGTGGAAGGACTGCGAGAGGAACTGCTGAATCTTACGGGCACGGTTGACCGTAAGGCGCTGCTCCTCGGACAGCTCGTCCATACCCAGAATGGCGATGATGTCCTGAAGGTCGGAGTACTCCTGCAGGAGCTCCTGGACCTTGACGGCGACACGGTAGTGCTCCTCGCCGACGATCGAGGGATCGAGAGCGTCGGAGGAAGACGCGAGCGGGTCGATAGCCGGGAACAGGCCGAGCGACGAAATGCTACGCGAAAGAACCGTGGTAGCGTCGAGGTGCGTAAACGTCGTGGCAGGCGCCGGGTCGGTCAGGTCGTCTGCGGGGACGTAGACAGCCTGGACGGAGGTAATGGATCCCGTCTTGGTCGAGGTAATGCGCTCCTGGAGGTCACCCATCTCGGTAGCCAGTGTGGGCTGGTAACCAACGGCGGACGGCATACGGCCCAGCAGTGCGGAAACCTCGGAACCCGCCTGGGAGAAGCGGAAGATGTTGTCGATGAACAGCAGGACGTCCTGGCCGCGATCGCGGAAGTACTCAGCGGTGGTAAGGCCGGCCAGACCGATGCGCAGACGCGCTCCAGGCGGCTCGTTCATCTGACCATAAACCAAGCAGGTCTTGTCGATAACGCCAGACTCGCTCATCTCGAGGAACAGGTCGGTGCCCTCGCGGGTACGCTCGCCGACGCCGGTGAACACCGAGGTGCCGCCGTGCTCCTGGGCGAGGTTGTTGATGAGCTCCTGAATCAGAACGGTCTTGCCGACGCCGGCGCCGCCGAAAAGGCCCGTCTTGCCGCCACGGATGTAGGGCTCGAGCAGGTCGACGGCCTTGATGCCGGTCTCGAAGATCTCGGTCTTGGTGGTGAGCTCGTCGAAACGGGGTGCTGCATGGTGGATGGGGTAGAACTCCTCCACCTCGGGCATGGGCTTGCCGTCGACGGGCTTGCCCATAACGTTCCAAATGCGACCGAGCGTCTTGGGGCCAACGGGCATCTTCATGGGCTCACCGGTATCGGTGGCGATGAGGCCGCGCTGCAGGCCGTCGGTCGAGGACATGGCGACCGTGCGGACGACGCCGCCCGGAAGCTGGCTCTCGACCTCGAGGATCGTGCTCAGATGACCGATCGGGGTCTCGGCCTCGACCGTGAGCGCGTTGTAGATCGGGGGCACCGCGCCGTCAAACTTGACGTCGACGACAGGGCCGATGATTCGCACGATGCGACCATCACCGGCAGTCGTCTTCTTGGTGGCTTCCTCGACCGCAAGCTTTACGGTGTTATTAGCCATTACTGTTCCTCCAATGCTGAGGCTCCGCCGACGATCTCGTTAATCTCGGTCGTGATCGAAGCCTGGCGCACGCGACTATACGTGCGGGTAAGGGTCGAGATGATCGCGGTGGCGTTTTCCGTCGCGGAGTGCATGGCCTTGCGGCGTGCACCCTGCTCGGCAGCCGCCGAATCGATCAGGGCCTGGTAGATGACCGTCAGGATATAAGACGGCACAAGCTTGCCGAGAACATGCTCGGGAGAGGGCACGAACTCGAACGTGGACGAGATGCGCTTAGGGGCGTCGGTCTCGTTCTTACGCGGACCGTGGGCCATAGCGATCATCTCGGGGTCGAGCGGCAACAGATGCTCGACGCGAAGCTCCTGATCCACGCGGTTCTTGGCGTGGTGGTAGACAAGCTCGACACGGTCAAGCTCACCGGCACGATACGCATCGCAGATATGAGAGGAGATCATGCGGGCCTGATTGAAATCGGGCTCAGAGGAGTTGCCCTCAAAGTGCATGACAACGTTTGCGCGGTCACGGAAATACGTGGCCGGCTTACGCCCGCACGCGATGATCTCGCACTCGATGCCGTCGTTCGCCCAAGAAGCGGCGAGCTTTTCGGCCGTTCGCTCCACCGTCGTATTGAAACCGCCGGCAAGGCCGCGGTCCGAGGCAATAACGACAATCAGGCCATGCTTGACGCTCTCATGCTTCTGCAGCATGGGATCGGTGCCCGAACAGGAGGCGTCGCCGGCGACCGTCAACATGACGTCGGTCAGCGCCTCCTTATAGGGCTCGGCCTGCTTGGAGCGATCGAGGGCACGACGGATCTTGGCCGTAGAGACCATCTCCATCGTGCGCGTGATCTGCTTGGTCGTGGTAACCGAGGAGATTCGCTTCTTAATGTCGCGAAGGTTGGCCATAGGGCTTAGTTCTCCTCTGATCCAGAAACATCCGAATGGTGCTTGGCCATGAACTGCTGCTTGAAGTCGCCGATGACGCGCAAGAGCTCAGCCTTGGTGTCATCATCGATCTTCTTGGCGCGAACCTTGTCGAGCAGCGAACCAAAGCCATTGTCCATGTACTCGATGAGCTCGGCACGGAAGGGCAGCACGTCGGCGATCTCCAGGTCATCCAGGAAGCCCTCGTTGCCAGCGAACAGCGTAACGATCTGCTCGCCAACCTCAAACGGCTTGTAACGCGGCTGCTTCAGGAGCTCGGTCATGCGAGCACCATGGGTCAGCTGCTTCTGAGTAGCCTCGTCGAGGTCGGAGCCGAACTGCGTAAAGCCAGCGAGCTCCTGGTACGAAGCGAGGTCCAGACGGAGGTTGCCGGCGACCTGCTTCATGGCCTTGGTCTGCGCATCGCCACCGACGCGGGACACGGAGATGCCCACGTCGACTGCCGGGCGCTGACCCTGGAAGAAGAGCTCGGACTGCAGGTAGATCTGACCATCGGTAATGGAAATGACGTTGGTCGGAATGTAGGCCGAGACGTCGCCGTCCTGGGTCTCGATGATCGGCAGTGCCGTCATGGAGCCGTAACCGTTCTTCTTGGACATCTTGACGGCACGCTCGAGCAGACGAGAGTGCAGGTAGAAGATGTCGCCAGGATAGGCCTCGCGTCCGGGCGGACGATGCAGCGTCAGCGACATCTGACGGTAGGCCACAGCCTGCTTGGACAGGTCGTCGTAGATGACGAGCACGTGGCCGCCGGGGTTGGTCTCGCTGGCGGGCTTGCCGTCCTCGCCGTTGTACATGAAGAACTCGCCGATAGCGGCACCGGCCATAGGCGCGATGTACTGCATAGGGGCGGAATCGGCAGCGGTGGCCGAAACGATGATGGTGTAGTCGAGCGCACCGTGCTGAGCGAGGGTCTCGCGGATGTTGGCAACCGTGGAGGCCTTCTGGCCGATGGCGACATAGATGCAGACCATGCCCTTGCCGCGCTGGTTGAGAATAGCGTCGATGGCGATGGCGGTCTTACCGGTCTTACGGTCGCCGATGATGAGCTCACGCTGACCGCGGCCAATAGGCACCATGGAGTCGATAGCGAGCAGACCGGTCTGAACCGGCTCGCACACCGGGGTACGGTCGATGACGCCGGGGGCCTTGAACTCGATGGGGCGACGGTGCGTAGCGACGATGTCGCCTAGGCCGTCGATGGGCTGGCCGAGCGGATTGACGACGCGGCCGAGCATGGCGCGGCTCACGGGGATATCCATAATGCGGCCAGTGGTGCGGCACTCGTCGCCTTCCTTGATGGAGTCGACGGCACCGAACAGAACGGCGCCGACCTCGTCACGGTCAAGGTTCTGGGCAAGGCCGAAGACGGTCTCACCGGTATCGGAGCTCTTGAACTCCAGAAGCTCGCCTGCCATGGCGCTCTTGAGGCCGGAGACGCGCGCGATGCCGTCGCCTACCTCGTCGACCGTTGAAACCTCATGCGTATCGACCGTCGCGGAGAGGCTCGTGAGCTGCTCCTGCAGTTTCTTGGCGATATCCTGGGCATTGAGGGTTTCGGACATTAGGCTTCACCTCCGTACGAATTAGCAGAGTTTGCGAGGGTCTCCTGCGCGATGCGCAGCTGCGTCTTGACGGAAATATCACGACGCTCGCCGCGGGCCTCGAGCACCAGGCCGCCCACGATAGACGGGTCGACCTGCTCGATAAGGAATACCTTGCGGCCGAAGTCCTGCTCGCATTTCTTAGTGATGGTTTGACGCAGCTCGTCGTCGAGCGGGATCGCCGTGGTGACGGTCACGCCCACTACATCCTCGTCTTCCTCGGCAACATACTTAAAGGCAGCTGCCACCTTGGGAAGAAGGTCGAGCTGGTCGCGCTTGGACATGGTGTCGAGCACGGCGATGATCTCGGGGCTGGCAGAAGCCAAGCGCTCGATCATCTCGAGGTCCTCGAACACATGGTTCTCGGCCTTAGCGGCTTCCAGAAGGGAGCGCGCGTAGGTCTCGAGCACCTTGTCCTGATAGCGGCTAGTCGGCATTCAGGCTACCTGCTTCCTGGATGTAGCGCTCGATGAGCTTCTTCTGCTCGGTCTCGTCCTCGAGTGCCTCGCCCACGATCTTGGTGGCGACGGCAACGGACAGGTCGGCGATGGAGCTCGCGGCACCGGCGTAAATGGACTTGCGCTCGTCCTCGACGGTCGTATGGGCCTTGGCGATGATCTCCTCGGCCTCCTTGTGAGCAGCCTCGATGATACGGGCGCGCTCGGACTCGGCGTCCTTACGGGCCTCGAGAACGATGTCGGCAGCCTGACGACGGGCGTCGGTGACGATCGAGTCGGACTCAGCGCGCTTGGCGATAGCCTCCTGCTTGGTCTTCTCGGCCTCGTCGAGGCTCTCCTCGATCTTCTTGCCGCGCTCCTCCATGGTTTTCATGATGCCCGGCAGGGCAACCTTGGCCAGCACGATCCAGATAATCAGGAAGGCGATAAGCGCCGGGATGAACTCCGCCATCTTAGGGATGAGGATGTCCGCACCGGCAGCGCCGTCCTCGGCGAACGCGGAAACCGGCATGAGCAGCGCGGCCGCGGACGCGGAGAGTGCGATCGCGCTCTTCTGGGATGAAAGATTCATACTTGACGCTCCGTGCTATTTAACGATCAGCGCGACAACGAAGCCGATCAGAGCCAGAGCCTCGCCGAAGGCGGAGCCCATGATGAAGACGGTGAACACGCGGCCCTGGACCTCAGGCTGACGGGCCATAGCACCCGTAGCACCCAGAGCAGACAGGCCGATAGCAAGACCAGCGCCGATAACACCGAGACCGTAACCGATAACTCCCACGATTCCTCCTTTGTCGTGCGTGTCTTATTTCACGCAGGATAACCTTTTTATAACTGCCGGGCTCCATGGGTACGGGCACCGGCGGTTTAACGAATTGCCTTACCTTGAAGACGCGAACGGAAGCCTACTCCTCCTCCGCGACCTCCTCTGCCTCAGAGACATACACGGCGGTAAGGACCGTGAAGACGTAAGCCTGGATAGCGCCGACCACAAGCTCGATCGCATAGATCAGGATGAGGATGGCAAGCCAGGCCAGCGAAGGCAGGGCGCCGACGGCGTGCGCCGCGGAAACCTGCTGAAGCAGCGGCTGCATGAACATGCTCGCCATGATGGCGAACGAGCCCATGACCACGTGTCCTGCGAACATGTTGCAGAACAGACGGACGGCGAGCGTGATGAGGCGCAGGAAGGTCGAGAAAAGCTCGACGACCCACACGAGCACGTTCATCGGGAAGCTCACGCCCTGCGGGGCGAGGCTCTTGATGTAGCCGATCACGCCGTGAGCCTTGCATCCGTAGTAGATGAAGTACACGAAGGCGAAAATGGCGAGTGCGGCGGTGGAGCCGATTGCGCCGGTGCCGGGCTTCATTCCCGGGATCAGGCCGATCATGTTGTTGATCAGGATGAACAGGAAAAGCGAGCACAGGAACGGGAAGTGCTTCTTCCAGTTCTCACCCACGACGCCCTTGCCGATATCGTTCTCGACGTACTCGATGATGTACTCGAAACCGTTGACGAAGAAGCCCTTGGGAACCAGGGTCTGTTTCTTCTTGAACACGGCCAGGACGATCAGGAGCACGATCGTGGAGACGATCAGCCAAAACGAGTACTGCGTGATGCCGCAGCTCAGATCGCCCACGACAGGGGTGGAGCTGAACTCGCTGACCAGATGATTAATCTCATCAGGTAGCTTTTCAAAAATTTCCACGACTTACCTTTCGACCTCATGAGGATCTCGCAGCGCCTTGGCGACGCGAACCGTGCAGGCGGCCATAAAGGCCACGAAGCCGATCGCCTCGCCCAGGAGGAACATGCGAAATGCCTCTCCGAACAACACAAACACAACCAAGGTAAAGACGAGCAGGGCGATTGCCGAGACCGCCAGACTCACCATGCCCTTGAACATGTCCGCATTCTGCTTATCGTCAAGAACCGGCTTGAGCGTAAAGACAAAGGGAAGGAAGGCAATTGCGCCCGCGATGGCGCCTGCAACGATAGCGAGCAGATCGGCTATCTGAAACACTGGCGTCCTCACTTTCCTTTTTAACGCTTCACAGAACAGTTCCCGCCAAACATTGGTGACTATTGTACGAGCCAATCGCTAAAGTACAACCGAAAAAGCATCGGTTAATACGCACCTGTTCGTTTTCTTAAGACCTTCTTTATGCCGCAGGTACGGTAATACGTTTTTCTCGAACCCTGCAGGGCAAAACGTCCGTTAACAGGAGTACGCGCGGTCGCCTTTTGTTCGTCCGCGCGCACCGTTTCTTCGTATTTGCAGCCGCGGCCGTTTAGCCCAGCGACTAGAGCGTGCCGTAGATGCGGTCGCCGGCGTCGCCCAGGCCGGGAACGATGTAGGCGGCCTCGTTGAGATGGTCATCGATGGCGCACGTATAAATATGTACGTCAGGATCCTTCTCGGTCAGCGACTTGAGGCCCTCGGGCGCGGCGACGATGCACAGCATGCGGATGTCCTTGACACCGCGCTCGCGCAGGTAGCTGATAGCCATCTCGGCCGAACCGCCCGTGGCGAGCATGGGGTCGACAACCAGGCAGATACGCTGGTCGATATCCTTGGGCATCTTGCAGTAATACTCATGCGGCTCGTGGGTGACCTCGTCGCGCTCCATGCCGATGTGGCCCACGCGAGCGGAGGGCACCAGGTCGAGGATGCCGTCGACCATGCCAAGGCCCGCACGCAGGATGGGCACGATGGCGAGTTTCTTGCCGGCAAGCTGTTTGAACGTGGCGGTAGTGATGGGGGTCTCGACCTCGACGTCTTCCATAGGCAGGTCGCGCATGGCCTCGTAGCCGTCAAAAAGCGCGAGCTCGCGCACGAGCTGGCGGAACTGGTTGGTGCCGGTGTTTTTGTCGCGCAGGATCGACAGCTTGTGCTGGACGAGTGGGTGATCGACAAGCGTCACACGGGACGCATCGTAGGTGACGGTCATGGATTGATTGCCCCTTTCGTTGCGGCCGCAAAACGGCCTTGCTGACAAGGCGTGCAGCAATGTTGCCGCCGCACGCCATGCATTAGTTTAGCGGTTTGTTGTATCGAGCAGCCCATCGCAGCCCTACTGTGAGGTGCTGAGCGAGCGCCTGACTGCATCACGCCAGCCCGCAAGGTTTTGCTCGCGGCGCTCGGCGGACATGTGGGGAAGGAAGGTCCTAACGATCTGGGCATTTTGCTCCAGCTCTTCCAGGTCTTCCCAATAGCCGACGGCAAGACCCGCCAAGTACGCGGCACCGATTGCCGTGGTCTCCACCGTCTCGCATTGCAGCACGGGGATATCCAGCAGGTCGGCCTGGAATTGCATGATGAACTCGTTGCGCGAGGCACCGCCATCGACAGACAGGCGCTCAATCGAAAGCCCCACGTCCTGCTCCATGGCGCGCAACACGTCGTAGCTCTGATATGCCATGGATTCGCAGGCGGCACGTACGATGGTCGCACGGCTCGAGGCGCCGGTCAGACCGCACACGATACCGCGGGCATGCGGGTCCCACCAGGGAGCACCCAAACCCGCAAAGGCGGGAACGAAGTAGCAGCCCTCGTTGTCGCTAATCGAAGCGGCGAGTTGTGCCGACTCGCTCACGCTCGAGATGATGCCCATGTTGTTGCGAAGCCAGTTCATGGTGGAGCCGGCAGCGAAGATGGAGCCCTCGAGTGCATAGCTGATCTTTCCGTTCGCAGCGATACCGATGGTGGAGACCAGACCGTTCTTGGATTCGACGATCTCGTCGCCGGTGTTCATGAGCATAAAGCAACCCGTGCCATAGGTGTTTTTGGTCTGGCCGGGACGGAAACAGCAGTGACCGAACAGCGACGCCTGCTGGTCGCCCGCCACGCCCATGATGGGCGGCGTGTTGGTCATGATGTCGCTCGCGACGCGGCCGTAGTCGCCCGAGCTCCAGCGAACCTCGGGCATCATGGAACGTGGAACGTCAAAGAGCGCCAGCAGGTCGTCGTCCCAATCGAGCGTATGGATATTAAAGAGCGCCGTGCGGCTGGCATTGGTGTAGTCGGTGGCAAAGACCTGGCCGCCGGTGAGGTTGTAGATGAGCCAGGTGTCGATGGTGCCAAACATGAGGTCGCCCGCCGCCGCGCTCTCGCGTGCGCCGTCAACGTTGTCGAGAATCCACTGCACCTTGGAGGCCGAGAAATACGGGTCGAGCGTGAGTCCCGTGCGGGAGCGCACCAACTCCTCGCAGCCCTGTTCAACCAACGCGTCGATTGCCGGCGCGGTACGGCGGCACTGCCATACGATGGCGTTATAGATCGGCTGACCGCTCACGCGGTCCCAGACCACCGTGGTCTCGCGCTGGTTGGAGATGCCGATGGCGGCGATGCGGTCAGAATGGATACCGCTCTTAAACTGGACTTCCATCATGACGGCGATCTGGCTGGCAAGGACCGCCATGGGGTCTTGCTCCACCCAACCGGGACGCGGAAAACTCGTTTTGACGCTGCGACGTGCCTGCGCGACGATGCATCCGTACTCGTCGACGATGGTCGCAAGTACCGAGGTGGTGCCGCAGTCGAGCGCCATGATGTAGGAACCGCCAAAGTTAAACGAGGCATCTTCCATGCCCAGGCTGCCCAGATTCAACGACATCGCTTACACCTTTCTATTGCATCGGGTCGGACAGGACCCGTTCGATCTCTGATGCGGGAAGTGCGCCTTGGCGCAGGATCTGGAGCCCGCCGTGCTGGAACGACACGATGGTCGAGGCGTCGCGACACGGGGTCTCACCGGCGTCGACGGCAACATCGACCCCCTCCAGGATGCGACCCTCGACGGCGGCAAAGCTTGCCGGCGAGGGCGCGCCGTGCGTATTGGCGCTCGTGCAGGCAAGGGGACTGCCGCAGGCGCGGATGAGCGCCTGGACCACGGGAGAGGCCGAAGCGCGCAGGGCCACGGTGTCGTCGGCAGCGCGCATAAAGGTCGGCACGCAGGGGGCTGCCTTAATCACGATAGTCAGGGCTCCCGGCCAGCATCGTCGCGCGAGTACGCGGGCATCTTCCGGGATATCCACGCCATAGCGGTCGAGCGCTTCGACGCCATCGACCAGCCAAGCGACGGTTTGCGTGAGTTCACGTTGCTTGAGAGTGAAGATGCGGCGGTAGCCGGTACCGAGCGCAGGGACCGCGGCGCCATTGACGGTGGCTTGCGGGTCGCGCGGCCACGAGGGGGATTCGCTTGTGTCTTGGGATACGGCGTCCGAGAAGGCATTGACTGCCACGGCGACACCGTAGACTGTCTCGGTCGGGATCAGGGCCAGACCGCCGCGGCCGAGCACCTCGGCCGTACGCTCAACAGCGAGCCGATGCGGCTCACGCGCTCCCTCGAATACCCGATAGACCGTCTGCATGTGTATGCCAGCCCCTTACGTTCTGGTGAAAGTTTGTTTACTGTGGGGCATTCTCGCACGAAACGTTCAACCTATTTGCCCAGAGCGCATGTTGGTTTGGTGAGCGGCTCTAGTAGTCGGTGAAAGTGAGGGGGTTATTGGACTGCGACGAACTTCTTTGGCCTGCCGGCGTGGCGTTCTTGGGCGGCGTAGCGCTCGATGCTGTCTATCGTTATCATCCGACGGCCGTCGACGAGTTCAACATCGAGCTTTCCGGCTTTGACCAGCGCGGTAATCCGCGGGGCGGAGACTTTGAGGTCCAGCGCTGCGTCTTTAAATGTTCGGCACGCCGCTTCCCGAGCGTCCTCGTGGTCGATTTCGACCGAAAGGGCCACGACCTCGGCCGAGCGTTCGTACCCTGCCGGAGTCAAACCGTTGTTGAGGTCATCGGCCAAAAACGCCATCAGCGCCTCGGTGGCATGGGCAATAGCTTCTTCGCGCGTATCGCCATCGGCAAAGGCGCCGGGAATCTGCGGGAAGCTAGCGCAGTAACCATCGTCTTCTTTTATGAGAACGCAGTCATAGGTAAATCGCTGCCTCATTTTGCCTCCAACTACCATCCAGCTTGGCGACGAATACTTGCCCACGTGCCCTTCTTTGGTCGATCACCACCAGAGCCGTTCACGGTGACAACGCGGTCACCAGAAACATACTTAGCATGGCTACCGACTTGCGCGACCTTCACGAATCCATCGTGCTTGAGTAGGGCAATGATTTCCCGAAAGGTAGGAGGTTGCATGGGCCGACCTCTTTCAGCCATCCTAATTATAAACTACTTTATAATTTTTGCTAACCAGTTAATAAATATTACTGGCGCTGCTTGGGCTCGGCGACGATGGCTCGGACGATGCGGGGGCGATCGGTGAGGTCGCGGACGATGCGCACATCCGATAGACCCGCCTGGCGGCAGAGCTCGGCCGCAGCGTCGAGCGCGCCCTCGTAGAGCTCGCAGGCAAAGAGGCCGCCAGCGCGCAGCATATAGGGCGCCGCATTGAGCAGGCGGCGGAAGATATCGAGACCGTCGGCACCGCCCTCGAGAGCCAAATCGGGCTCAAAGTCCTTGACCTCGTGCGGCAGCGAGCGCATGACGTCGGTCGGGATGTAAGGTGGGTTGGAGACGAGCACGTCGAAGGTGCCCCACTCGTCGTGGGGAATGGAGCTCACCAGGTTGGTGAGGCTGAAGGCAACCTCATCTGCCGTGAGGCCGAGCGCGTCGCGGTTTTTGGTGGCCAGATCGATAGCGCGCGGCTCGATATCGGTTGCGGTGCAGGTGACATGGCCGCGGCGCTCCCAGGCAAGGGAGAGCGAAATGCAGCCCGTGCCGCAGCCGACCTCGAGAACGCGGGCAGTGCGGGGCTCGGCTGGGGCAGATACGTTGGCCTCGGCGGCATCTTGCGCGGGAGTCGCCTGTTGGTCGTTGTCCTCAATGGCGATGCCGTATTCGTCGAGCTCGGGCTCGGGGGTTTCCATGGCCTCTGCTTCTGCCGCTTCGGCTTCTGCCGCCTGCGCGGCGGCTTCCTCGGCCTCGCGATCGGCCAGTTCCTCGGCATAAGCGCGACTGCCCAGCACATCGCCGCCTAGCGCCGCCTCGTCGGCAGCTGTGAGGTTGGCGGCACGGCGCTCGGCCGTCGCTCGCTCGTCGGCCAATGCGGCCTCGGCTTTGCGTGCCTGCTCGACCTCATCGTTCCAAGGCAGCTCAACACGCTGACGGGCAGCGGCCTCGGGGCTCAGTACCTCGGCATCCAGATAATTGAGGACTTCCTCGACGAGCATCTCGGTCTCGGGGCGCGGAATGAGCACACCGGGGGCGCACGCGACGTCGATCATGCGAAACTGCGTGCTGCCCGTGATGTATTGCAGCGGCTCGCCCTTAGCGCGGCGGACAACGGCCGCATGCATGGTCTCGAGCTGGGCCGCGTTAAGCGTCTCGTCCATACGCATATATAGGTCAATGCGCGCCAGGCCCGTGGCGGCGCACAGCAGCCACTCGGCAGAAAGACGGGGGTGCTCCTCGCCGCGCTCGGCCAGGTACTCCTTGGTCCACTCGAGACAACGCTTGATGGTCCAAATCTCGTTTGCCATGGGGCCCTCCCCTCTTAAGCGCCGGACGGCGCGCGAATGTCGGAGCAGATTGTAAGCGAGGCCAGCGCTTGGCAAGGGGCGATTGAAGGCGATTATCGAGAATCAGCCCAGAATTTTGCTTGCAGCCTGCCTAGAGTGTTCATTCGCTGACGTCTAAATTTGCATTCGTCAAGCTTTTGGCAAGGTTGCCCCAAAACTGACCAATATCTAACCAAGAACTTGCCACATCGCTTGACGCACGACCCATCAAAAATCGCTCCGCGACTTCTTGAACGATATTTTGAGCAATATTTTCAATAGCAGATGTACACCGTTAATTGCTTTAAGCAGGTAAGCAGCTCAAAGGCCATCACAGCTGATTGAATAACACCTCAAAGCAATATGCCCAACCTGGTCATTTAAGAACGTCCCCAATGACCACCTCTAAGGCGCCGCAGGTTGAGCATAAGTCAGCGAAAACGCCCCTAAGCGAGCAAGGTGACGTGAAATGAAAGGGCGCTGACCTTCTGGTCGCGCCCTTGAAATTGAACGTCAGATTGCCGCTTAGGGGCGTTTGCAGCGTCGAGCCGTTACGGCGTTTGGTAAAACGCCGTAACTTAGACTGCCTGTGCCAGCTTCTCGGCACGCTCGGCGGCGGCGAGCGCCTCGATGACGGTGCCGAGCTGGTCGCCCAGGAGGACGCCATTGTAGGTGGAGTTGAAACCGATGCGGTGATCGGTCACGCGGTCCTGGGGCTGGTTATAGGTACGGATCTTCTCGGAACGGTTGCCGTGGCCGATCTGGCTCTGGCGCTCGGCACCGAGCTCTGCCTGCTGCTTCTCGAGCTCCATCTCGTACAGACGGGCGCGCAGCATCTGCATGCAGACTTCGCGGTTCTGGATCTGGGAGCGCTGTTCCTGCGACTGCACCACGGTGTTGGTGGGCAGGTGGGTGATGCGCACGGCGGAATAAGTGGTGTTAACGCACTGACCGCCAGGACCGGAGGCGCAGTAGGTGTCGATACGCAGGTCGGACTGGTTGATCTGGACGTCGATCTCCTCGGCCTCGGGAAGTACGGCGACGGTCGCCGTGGAGGTCTGGATACGGCCCTGGGACTCGGTCTTGGGAACGCGCTGGACGCGGTGCACGCCGGACTCGAACTTCATGACGGAGTAGACGCGGTCGCCCTCGACCTTGAACTCGATGGACTTAAAGCCGCCGGCCTCGCTGGGGCTGGAGTCGAGCACGGTGGTCTTCCAGCCGCGCGACTCGCAGAAGCGCTGATACATCTTGTACAGATCGCCGGCAAAGATGGCCGCCTCGTCGCCACCAGCGGCGGAGCGAATCTCGACGATGGTGTTCTTGTCGTCGTTGGGGTCGCTCGGGATGAGCATGTACTTAATGTCTTCCTCGAGCTGGGGAAGCTTGGCCTCGTTTTCGGAGATGTCCATCTGGAGCATCTCCTTCTCATCGGCATCGGTAGTATCGTGGAGCATTTCCTTGGCGGCCTCGATGTCATCGAGCGCGCCGATGTACTCGCGCGAGGCAGCGATGAGGTCGGACTGGTGCGCGTACTCCTTGTTGAGACGCGTGAACTCCTTGATATCGGAAGCGACGGCCGGGTCGGAAAGCTTTTTCTCGAGCTCCTCGTAGGCCTTGATGATCTTTTCGAGCTTGTCGCGCATGACGGGACTCCTTTATATGCGTGAAGGTGAAAATCGGCAGAATTGATGGGGCACACGGCGCCATTGCGGGGGTAAGTCCAGCTAGAGCATGTCGATCTTCAGATACATGCGCATCCCTTCGCGTACGGGGTACATAGTTGCGGTCTAACCCATACATGATAGCGTGCGCAGGCAAACCTGCATATAACCCGCACGGAATCCGACAAAGGGAGAGTCCCTTTGTCGGATTCTAGAGCGTATGGAGCAGGGCGATGAGGAAGCGTACACCCTGGAGGTAGGCGCGGCGGGTGATGCGCTCGTTGGTGCCGTGGACGCCGCGGTCGCACTCGTCATCGTCGACCACAAACGCCGAAAAACGAATGCATTCGGAGCAAATGTGCTGGTAGTTGGCAGCATCGGTCGCGCCGATCACGGTCGAGGGAACAATCGCCAACGGCTCGGATGATCCGTTTTCCTCCGTCCCCTTTGGATCGCGGAAATAGCGGGCGGCGATGGAGCGAACCGCCTCGAGGCCGGGACCACCGATGCGCGGGGACGGCGAGGGCTCGGAGCTGCCGGGGCCCAGCTCCACTTCGACACGACCGGCAAGGTCCGCCCCGGCAACCGCCTCACGGCAGCGCGCCACAACGTCGGCCACGCTCGTGCCCTCGAGCATGCGGAAGTTAATGTTGGCCCACATATCCTGCGGCATTACGTTGGCGCCGGCGCTGCCTCCCTCGATCTGCGTGGGCGCGCAGGTGGTCGTCACCAGCGGATAGAGCTTTTTGCTGGCGAGGCACTCGCGCACGATGGCATCCCCGTTGGCGGCAATCTCATCCGCCGTGTAGAGCCCCAGCTCGACAAGCTGCGCGGCAAGCAGATCGGTCACGCGCGTCGGCCACTCGATATCGCAGATTGCGGTGATGGCACGGCTCAACACCTCGAGCGACGTGCCGCCGTAGGGGTTGGAAGAATGCCCACCCGCGCTCTTTGTCTTGAGCACAATGTCGGCATAACCCTTCTCAGCCAGGTCGGCGTGCATGAGCCAACCCTCGCCCGCGTTGTACTCGGCAGCCGAAACAATACGGTAGTCACCCTCGTCGATCAGATATTCAAGTTCAACACCGCGCTCCTCGAGCACGCGGCCGATAGCTCCAGCGCCGTACTGCGTGGTTTCCTCGTCCTGGCCAAAGGCGAGCAACAGCGAACGCTTGTGCTCCCAGCCGTGCGCCAACGCATACTCAACCGCCTCGAGAATGCCTGCGACCTGATCCTTCATGTCGATAGCGCCGCGACCCCAAATGTAGGTGTCGTCCACCTGTCCGCTAAAGGGGGCGTGCGTCCAGTCGGCCTCGGTACCCGGCACCACGGGGACCACGTCCATGTGGCCCATGAGCATGACGGGTTTGAGGGCGGAGTCGGAACCGCCAAGCGTCACCAACAGCGAGTGGTCGATAAGCTCGACCTCGCCCGCCGCAAACACGCGCGGCCAGGCCTGCTGCATATAGGCGCGCAGGTCGTCGAAGGGCTGCCAGTCCACCGCCTCGGCATCCATGCTCGAGATGGTCGGAAACGACAGCACGCGGCCCAAGCGCTCGCACGCGCCGGCCTCGTCCATATCGGCAAAATCGTCCTCATGCGCAAAGAAGCGCCAAACCTCGGCCATGACATCCTTTCGATTGTGACGACAAAGGCCGCCCCACGGGAGCGGCCCTGCAACGCAGGCGTTTGCGCCGGTTATTTGTCCTCGAGATAGCGAGAGAGGAACTCGCGAGTGCGCTGATGTTTGGGGTTGCCAAAGAGCTCGGCCGGCGCGGCGTCCTCGAGCACCACGCCCTTGTCCATAAAGACCACGCGGTCGGACACCGTGCGGGCAAAGGCCATCTCGTGCGTGACGACAACCATGGTCATGCCGTCGGCCGCGAGCTTGCGCATGACCTCGAGCACCTCGCCCACGATCTCGGGGTCGAGTGCCGAAGTCGGCTCGTCGAACAGCATGATCTGCGGACTCATGCACAGGGCGCGAGCGATGGCCACGCGCTGCTTTTGGCCACCGGACAGGCGACCCACGGCGGCGTGCGCGAACTTTTCGAGTCCCACGCTCGCCAGATGCTCCATCGCGACCTTCTCGGCCTCGGCCTTGTTCATCTTTTTGAGCGTGACGGGCGCGAGCGTGCAGTTGTCGAGCACATCCATGTTGTTGAACAGGTTAAAGCCCTGGAACACCATGCCGATGTCCTCGCGGAGTTTATTGATATTGCAGCGCTCGGCCGTAAGGTCCTGGCCGTGGAACCAGATGTGGCCCGCGTCCGGGGTCTCGAGCAGGTTGAGGCAGCGCAGAAAGGTCGATTTGCCCGAACCCGAAGCACCGATGATGGTGACGACCTCGCCGGGATTGACGGACAAGTCGATACCCTTGAGCACCTCGAGCGAGCCGAAGCTCTTGCGCAGGCCCTCGACGCGGATGAGTGACTCTTTAGTTTGTGCGGCGGCCGCGGTGCCGGTAGTGGCGGTATCTGCCATGATGATTCTCCTCGTCTTAAGCCTAGTTAGAGCTGGGCAGCGTGGCAGGAGCCTCGGCGCCGAGCTTTTTGCCAAAGGCCTCGAGCAGGCGGCTCGCCACGAGCGTCAGGATCAGGTAGACCACGAGCGCCACGCAGTAGACCTCCATCTGGCGGTAGTACACGCCGGCGACGGTGGTGGTGGCATACATGAGGTCGAACACGCCGATGACCGAGAGCACCGACGAATCCTTGATGTTAATGATGAGCTCGTTGGTGAGCGCCGGAATCGCGTTTTTAATGCCCTGGGGGAACACGACCTTGCGCATAGCCTGCCACTGCGAAAGCCCCAGCGAGCGCGCTGCCTCGGCCTGGCCGGGATCGATGCTCTCGATGCCGCCGCGCAGGACCTCCATCATGTAGGCGGTGGAGTTGAGCGAGATGGTAACGAGGCCGGCGGTGAAGGTACTCCAAATCTGGTTGGCCTGGGCAGTCTCGAAGCCCATGCCGCGCAAAACGGTGAAGCCCGCGTAATAGATGAGCAGGCCCTGGACCATCATGGGCGTGCCGCGCACGATGGTGGAGTAGACGGTCGCAAAGCCGCGGCCGATGCTCTTAAAGAAGCGCACCAGGTCGTTGTCTACGCGGTCGAAGGTCTGAATACGCAGGAACACAAAGAGCAGCGCCAGGAAGAATGCGATGACGGTGCCGAAGGTGGCAAGCGCGATGGTGATCTCGATGCCACGGATGAAGAAGTCGCCGCTCTTGTAGGTCATGTAGACCAAGCTCGACAAAAAGTCGCTGGGGTTGGAATCCGAGACAATGCTCACCTGCACCAGATCGATAAACGACATGACGCAGCGGTCGACAAAGAAGATCGCCGCGATGACGACCACGACATAGCTGCCCAGGCGCGCGCCGCGACGGAAACGCTCGGATGCAAACGGTGACTTTTCGCGATAGTCGCTCCAGTGCATAACCTTGGTGACGAGCGCTGCCGCCGACACGACGATCCAGGCCCAAAGAATCGCCCAAAGGCAATCCTGGAAGATGCCGGTGGGCGCCAAAAAGCTCAGCGGCGTGGGGTTGCGCTGGCTAAATGCCAAGCCGAGCGCCGCGATAACGCTCGTGCCCAGGTACACATAACGGTGGTCGGCCTTGATAAAGGAGGCCAGACGATTGATGCCTTTCATGCTGCCTCCCTATGCCGGCTGACGGTCGAGGCACGCGTCCCACATTTGGTCGCGCTCCTCTTGGCTAATGCCCTTGAGTGTCTTGTCGATGAGCTTAAGCAGTTTGTCCGAGCCCTTGCGGCAACCGACATTTGCCGTGACCTCCTGCTTAAAGCCCTCGCCCTCGGCAAAGTGGATGGGGACGATACCGGGATTTTGGGCCATATAGCCCTTTTCGTTCTCCGTGTTGTAGGTCACGGCGTCGCACGTGCCCTGCAGCAGATTCGAGAACACCGTGGGGACCGAATCGACCGGATTTTTGTGAACGACGCCCGGGATCTCGTCGATGACGGTATCGAGCATGGTGTCCTTTTGGCCGAGCACCGTGGCACCGCTGAAGTCGCTGAGCTTGGTCGCGTTTTGGTAGGGCGAGCCCTCTTTTACGAACAGGCCAAAGTAGCCGATAAAGTACGGGTCGGAAAAACCGACGGACTCCTCGCGCTCGGGCGTGGCGCTCATGCCGGCGATGATGAGGTCAATCTGGCCGTTGTTGAGCGAGTCGATAAGGCCCGAGAAGCTCTGCTTGACGGCAACGGGCTCGCCGCCGAGAGCCTTGCAGACGATCTTGGCGATCTGCACGTCGTAGCCATCGGCATAGGCGCCCTGCACGTTGTCGATGGGGATCGTGAACTCGCTGGCCTCGGAAACCTGCCAGTTGTACGGGGCGTAGGCCGCCTCCATGCCGATGCGGATCTTATCCTTGCCGATAACGGAATCGGACAGGTCATCGCGACCGCCGCCCGTCGTGGGCTGAACTACTTCCAGCGTGGAGGGACGCTGGCAGCCGGCAAGTGCGCCGGCGACGACAGAAGCGCTCGCAGCGAGAGCGCTACCCAAAAAGATGCGACGGCTGCATACCGGCTGTGGATGCGCGTCGCGCTGTTGTCGAGATTGCATCTGGTGCCTTCCCAATTTCGTTTTGCTGACAATAAGACAGGATATACGCCCGCAACCAGCAGCGCGGCATGTGCGCGAAAAATTAATAGACACACGAGGACGATTGGCGCAAAGCAGCCTGCCCCATGTACCACTTGGCATGAAAAAGGCAAGGCATAGACCTTCTGGTCATGCCTTGCCTTTTGAATGACAAATTGTCGCTCTGGGTGGCGCGCAGCGTCGACCGGTCCGTCGTTCGTTAGAACGGCGGAACCTCTAGAGCAGGGTGACGCTAAAGGAACGGATGTCGGTAGCGCCCGGTGCCAACGTGATGGTGTTTACCTTGTGCTCAAAGACATCGTCCTCGGTGTCCATGGTGGTGTGGCCGGTCCAGGGCTCGAGCGCCATAAACGGAGCGTCGTTGGCGGCAGACCACACGCCGATGTACTTAAAGCCCTCAAAGTCGATCTTGACGCCGTGGCCCGACTTGCGGCCGCGCAGCGTGAGCGTGGAGCCCGGAGTATCGGTGAACATGATGGCATCGTTATCGAAGCTGCGGTGCGTGATGGGCAGCACGTCCGAGTTATCGGGAGCCTTGTAGCTACCCTCGAACGTCATGAGACCGTCGGGCGTGATGATGGGAGCCTCGTTCGTCCAGGCCTCGGTAAACGCCAGCTCGTAATCCTCGAATACCTCGTCCTCGGCACCGGGGGCGGGCACGTTAAATGCGGGGTGGCCGCCCACCGAGAACGGCAGGTCCACGTCGCCGGTGTTCGTAACGGCAAAGGTCTGGGTAAGCGTGGCGTCGCCGGTCAGGGCATAGGTCATGTTGAGCTTAAAGTGGAACGGGAACGCCTTGAGCGACTCGGGCGTGTCAGTGATCTCGTACGTTACCGAGGAGCCGTCCTCCGAAACCTCGACCAACTTGTGCTCGACGATGCGAGCGAGTCCGTGGCGCGGCATCTCGCAGGTGCCGGCCGCAGATGTCGCCATGTTGTTGCGCAGCGATCCCACGATGGGGAACAGGATAGGCGCATGCTTGCCCCAAAAGGCCGGGTCGCCCTGCCACAGATACTCGTTGCCGTTGAGGGCAAGGCTCGTGAGCTGGGCGCCCATGGAATCGATGGCCGCGATGAGGCCGCCGCGCTTGATGGTAGTGACGGTGGACATGCTACTTCCTCCAATAGTAAACAACGGTGTCGAGGGCTATTGTCCCACTCTTGGCGGCGGGGTTGAGCGACAGGTGCAGTTATTGAGCAATAGCGTAAAGGTCAAACCCGCCCTGCGGCGTGCTATCGACCGTATCGGGCGCCTGTGAATTAAAACTCACCGGAACCATGCGCTTTGAGGCACGGTAACGCGTGCCGTCGGTGGCGACGGGCGGCTCATCGACCGTGAGCTCGTAGTCGCCGGGCTTGAGCTCGATGCCGTCACCTTCGGAATTGACGTATTGGTACTCGTCGATCGCTTGCCCCTTGAGCGTGCGACCCACGATATGGACGAGCATCTGGCTGTCGCCGCGCGCGGTGTCCCACGTCGCGCCGTCCTTGACCTCGACCGATACATGCACCGAGCGCGTGCGGCTGAGCGATTGCTCGACAGACATCTCGACCTTGGCGGCGTCTTGGCGCTGCTGCTCGACATGACCCCAGATGCTGCCGATCGCCGAGCAAGCGATGACGCCGGCCATAAAGGCGATGAGAATGGGGCCGAGCGGAGAGCGACGGCCCGCGTCTTCCTCGCGAGCCAGGTTGGGGCGATGGGTGGGGGCGGGCGCCTGGGCACCCTGCGCGGGCACGTCGAGTATGCTGAAGGATGCCGTGCTGCCGGGGTCGATGGTATGGCGCGGCTGCGGGGTCTTTGCCGGCGAGATGGACATGTCGGCTGGCTCACCCAGTGTGGCCGTGGCATCGGCCTTTGCCTCGTCGGCCTCAGCCTGGGCCCAAGCCTGCTCAAAGGTCAGAGGCTCGGCGGGGTCGGAATCGGCATCCGAGTCAAGCGCATCGCCAGCATCGGAGTCCACATCGGTCCCGTCGCTCAACTCATCACTTGGCAAGGGCTCGTCCCACACCTCATCCGGAGCCTCGCCCTCGCTGTACCACCATTCAAAGCTATCGATATCCATACGGGGCGCCCCCTTGGCCTCGCAAATAAACACTTGCTAGCCTTATACCCCCAGACGGCACGGCGGCTCGCCGGCACAGATAGGAAAACCATCACAACATTCGACGCTTTTCCTCGTTTTCGAGATTTTCATCGAATGTTGTGACGGTTTGGGCGGCAGCCATGCCGCGAATGTGACAAAGGGACTGTCCTCTTGTCACATCTGGAGGGCTACGGGGATTTGGATGCAGCAGAAGTCCTCTTGGTGGGACTCGTCGTAGCTCGTGGTATCGAGGTAGCAGAAATCGAAAGCGTTGCCGATGGGCCGGAGTGCGTGCTTGTCCATGCAGGCCACGACGGCGCGGATGCCCTCGGGCTCGTACGGCATACCCCAGCGGCTCATGCACAGGTACGTGCCCTCGGGCAGTACCTCAACGCCAATCTCCGCCAGCTCGGCAGAATCGCTCGGCAGCATTTCCTCGGCACCGCGCGGCAGCACGGCAAAGGAGCCGGCACCGGCGATGGGGTCGTCGGAATGCAGTGCCTCGCGACGCAGCATGGCACCCCAGCCGCGCATGGGGCGCGTACCCGTCAGCGCACGCATGCGCAGAATCGCCCGCATGAGCGTGGGATGAAGCATCGAGCGGCCGCGCTCGATGTCGCCCGGGAACTCCTCAAAGACCACGTAGCGGCGCTCAAACTGCTTGAGCTCCGGCCTACCTTCGCGCTCGCGCCAGTAAACCGCCTCGTCGTAAAAGCTCAGGCGCTCCTGCACGCTCGCGCGCTCGGCTTTGAGCCCGGCAATCTGCTCGTCGAGCGCCTGCACCCGTGAGCGCAGGTGATCGGTCATTTCGCCAATGTCGAACGTCGAGGTCAGGCGGTCAATCTCGTCGAGTTCGAGCCCCAGGTCGCGCAACATGCAGATCAGGCGCATGAGCGGGATCTGCGTGGGCGAATAGAAACGGTAGCCTTTTTCGTTAACCACGGCGGGCTTAAACAGGCCGATCTTGTCGTAGTAGATGAGCGTTTGGCGCGAAACGTTAAACAAGCTCGCCATCTCGCTAATCGCATACATGCCCGTCTGCATAGATCCTCCCGACACATCCTTTTTGCGCACAAAGCCCGCCACCCACAGGGGCAGCGGGCTCAAACACTACTCGTATCCTACCCTAAAGACGCTTATGACCAGCGCTTATAGTTTGCGCATGACACGCCGACGGCCTCGAGCGCCTTGGCGGCGATGTGATGCACCGCGTCGTCGAGCGTGGCGGGGCCGTTGTAAAACGTGAGCATGGGCGGCATGAGCATGACGCCCGGTACGCGCGCCAGACGCGCCATGTTGTCGACGTGAATGGCGCTGAAGGGCGTCTCGCGCACCATGAGCACCAGGCGGCGCTGCTCTTTCATCTGCACGTCGGCCGCACGCAGCAGCAGGTTTTCGCTGTAGCCGCTTGCGATGCCGGCGAGCGTCTTCATGGAGCACGGGGCCACGATCATGCCATCGACCGGATAGGTGCCGCTTGCGATGGCGGCGCCGATGTTCTTGTTGTCGTAGACCACATCGGCATGCGCGGCAAACTCGTCGAGCGTCATGCCGAGCTCCTGCTCGATGGTGATCTCTCCCCCACGCGTGACGACAAGCGCCGACTCGGCACCGGCCTGACGCAGGCACTTGAGACACTCGAGGCCCAGCGCAGCGCCGCTGGCACCAGAAACGCCAACGACAATGCGACGGGAACGAACAGAAGACTCAGGCATGACAACTCCTTGACTACTTGGTAGGGCTACGCACTAGAAAGCGAGCTCTGCTGCCCACTTATCTGTGTCGATCTCCATGAACTGCGAGCGGATGAAGTTCTTCTTGAGGTTGAACGGGACCGTGCAGTCGAAGATGGCCTTGCAGGCGATGCCATGCTCGCGGATCGTGGGGTCGAACGCGGGATCGTTGGACGGGTCGAGCACGTGGCAGTGGCAGCCGGGGATGGTGATGAGGTCGACGTCGGCCTGGAAGCGCGTGGTCATGGCCCACATCACGTCGCTCATATCGAAGATATCGACATCCTCGTCAACAAGGATGACGTGCTTGAGCTCGGAGAATGCCGAGAAGGCGAGCATGGCGGCGTTGCGCTGACGGCCCTCGTCATTTTTGCTCGACTTCTTGAACTGCATGATGGCAACGAACTTGCCGCCGCCGCAGGGGGCGGCGTGAACGTTGAGCAGGCGGCCCGGGATAGCGGTCTCGACCATCTTGTAGATGGAAGCCTCGGTGGGGATGCCCGCCATGGAAACGTGCTCGTGCGAAGGACCGATGCAGCTCTCCATGATGGGATTGACGCGCGTGGTGACGGCGGTGATCTTGATCACCGGGCAGACCTTGGCGCCGCCGGTGTAGCCGGGGAACTCGGGCATGGCGTAGCCGTGGCCGTTGACGTCCTCGTTGATGGTCTCGTCGTGCATGAGGTAGCCCTCGAGCACGTACTCGGCATTGGCGATGCACTTCTGCGGAACGGTGACGCAGTCGGCAAGCTCGACGGCGTGGCCGCGCAGGGCGCCGGCGATCTGAAGCTCGTTGAAGCCGAGCGGCGTGGTGGGAGCCTCGAAGCCGCAGCACATGTACACGGCGGGGTCCAGGCCGATAGAGATGGAGATGGGCATGTCCTCGCCGCGCTGGCAGTACTCGTCAAAGAACGCGCCCAGGTGACGGCTGCCGGGGGTAATCCACATGGCGAGCTTGTCCTTGTCGACGCAGGAGAAGCGGTGGATGGTCACGTCGGACTGGGAGCCGTCGGGGCTCGTACCATAGGCGAGACCCATGGTGATGTAGGGGCCGCCGTCGACGGGCGTGTTGGTGGGGGCGGGAACGATCTTGCGCAGGTCAAAGCCCTCGTCGGTCGCATTGTACACGACCTCCTGGCAGTCGACGTGCGCACCCTCGGCGATCTGCTCGGGCGCGATCAGGTTCTCGAAGCGCTTGCCGATCTCGAGGCCCAGGTGCTCCTCGTCCAGGTCGAGCAGGGCGGCAACGCGCTTGCGGCTGGCAAGCATGCCGATGCAGACCTTGGCATCGTCAAAGCCCTTGACGTTGTTGAAGACCATCGCCGGACCCTCTTTGGTCGGACGCATAACGGTGCCGCCGGCGCCGACGTGACGATAGACGCCCGAGACCTCGGCGTCCGGGTCGACCTGGGTGTCGGTCTCGAGCAGCTGGCCCGGCATCTCGCGCAAAAAGTCGAGCGCGGAGCGCAGGTCGTGGATCTGGGAAGCATCGGTAGTGGACATAGCATGCTCCTTTCGGGAGAGTGCCCGGCGGCGGGGATGCCGCCGGGCTGGGTAACGTAGTGGGGCCGCAGCGCTTATAGATGGAGCGCTTGGCAACTCGCGGTTCAAGCACTCGGCTGTTTACAGCCCAAGCGCTCGGCCGCTTACATCAGGCCAAAGAGATGGAACCAGGCGGCCTCGACCAGCACGACGATAAAGACGACCGCGGTGAGGGGAATGCCCATGCGCATGGCCTCTTTGGAGGTGTAGCCGCCGGCGTCCTTGCCCTCGCCGATAAGGATCGGCAGGTTATGGAACGGCAGGATGTAGTGGATGTTGATGGACGTAAAGACGATGAGCGCCACGGCGAGCGGGCTCACGCTGGAGCCGGCCGCGAAGCTGATGAACGCCGGCACGCACACGCCGAGCACGGCCATGACCGAGCCCATGAACATGTGGATGACCATGGAGAGCGCGGCGACAAGCAGGGCGAACAGGAAGATGTTCTCGGGCACGGAGCTGGGGAGTACGACGTCGGCGATCCAGGCGTTCATGCCGGTGGCGCCGCCCACGGAACCCACGGCCATGGCGGCCGTCAGGAACATGAGGGACTTGATGTCGACAGCGTTCCAGCTGGCAGGAGTGAGAACCTCGCCGATGATGGGCATGGCGAGCGCGACACCGATGGCAAGTGTCACCCAGCCGATGTAATCGCCCGAGACGGTAAGCCACAGCGCGATGGCGATGACAAGCCACACGATGGTGCGAATCTCCTTGACGGAGAGCTTGCCGAGCGCGGCCTGCTTGGCCACGATCTGCTCGCGATCGTAAACGAGCTCCTTGCTGGGCTTAAAGAGGAAGAGGCCTAGGAACAGGGTGCACAGCAGCGCGACCAGCATGGGCACGCTCATGTACAGGAACCAGTCGACAAAGGACGGGCTCATGCCGCCGGCCTCGGCACTGTACTGCGCAACGAGCGGGTTGAGTGTGGAGTCGCCCGTCAGGAAGAACATAGAGCCCGGGGCGGCAGCGGCAAACACGAGGAAGCCGAGCTTGCCGCGGTCGTCGTCACCGTAGCCGGCGGACTCGGCGATGACCGAGACGACGGCGAGGATGAGGAAGGCGCGGGGGAACGGGTGCGGGATCAGCAACGACAGCACAAAGGTGAGCGCGAAGATAGAGATGATGAGCGACTTGGCATCGCGCACGAACTTGAGCATAAACGCATAGGCGATGCGCTCGCCCAGGCCCGACTCCTTGACTGCACTGGCGATGAGGTAGGCACCAATGACGAGCCACATGGTGGCTTTGGTCCACGAGCTAAACGTGGAGGCGACCGTCGCCGAGATGCTCGCGGCACCCGTGTCGTCCACGCACACCTTAAACAGAACGAGCAGCGCGCAATAGAGCAGGCCCACAAAGCCCGGCTGTGCCACGCCACACGCCCAGAACACCACCGTGGCGAGCGTCAACGCCAGACAGGTCTGACCGCCGACCGTGAGCTCGACCGTCGAGCTCAGCTCCGCCAAAGGAAGAAACTTCACCAGCAAAAAGACAACGATACCCAGCACAAAGCCAATTTCGCGCTTGGTGATCTTAAACGCCTTCTTTTCCGCTTCCATCTCCCCACCTTTCTTGTTGGGGGCGCTCCGGATTCGCAGCCACGTTGCCACTTAAAAAGGGGCGCCCGTTATCGGACACCCCTTACGTTGCGCTGTGTTGCGGCAATACAGTCAAGCGGATTTTTTGGATGGGAAGCGATCCTCTGGGCAAGAACCGTCACAACATTCGACGCTTTTCCTCGTTTTCGAGATTTTCGCCGAATGTTGTGACGGTTTGGATGTGACAAAAGGGCTATCCGTTGTCACATAGCGAGGGCCGTACGGATGGATGGGTCGCTGAGGGCCTCGCGGAGCCAAGGGGCCAGCTGCTCGGGGTGGCCCTGCAGGTAGCCTTTGAGCTCGGATGGGGTCACGCGTCGTACCTCCGAGATCTCCTCTTGGTTGATACGCAGCTCGCCCGGCTCAACATGGGCAAGGAAGACCTCGCACCACTCGCACTCGCAGCGGCCGTCGCCGTGGTCCTCGCGGTACACCACGTGTCCGAGGTACTTGAGCTGGTCGGGATCGCGCGTAATGCCAAGCTCTTCGTTGATGCGACGCGCCGTGGCGGCCGCGACATCTTCCCCGGGGAGCGGATGGCCGGCGCAGCTATCGGCCAGCACCCCGCCCCACAGGCGCTTGAGCGGACTGCGGCGACAGAGCAGCAGACGTGCGTCTTCGCCACGGCCCTCGACTAAAAGCGTCAGAAATGCCTGATGCAGGATGCCCTCGCCGGTATGGGCCTCGATGCGGTCGACGTGGCCGAGTGTCTCGCCGGTCGCGGCATCGACCGCCACGACCTCGGCGCCTGCGCCGCCCTCATCCCAGCCGGCGCGCAGAATGCGGGCGGCGGCTTCCTCGAGCGCGGCGATGAGCTCCTTGGTGGTGTCGAGCACGCGCTGCAGGTCGTTCCCGCTCGCCTGTTCAACATGAAAACCCGTGCTTGCAACGACCGGCACGCCAAAGCGCGTGGCCAGCGCCGCCGCGATATCGTGCGCCGGGATCTCGTCTCGATGGCAAGGCACTGCGAGAATGCTCACCGTCGCCGTGCGGCCGGGCTCGGGGCGCGGAATGGCCTGCGCCGTGGCGCCCAGGTGCGCGAACTCCGGCGAGCAGGCGTAGACCGCCATGCCTCGCGGCGTCACCGTCAGCTGGGCCTCGAGCGCAAACTTGCCCTCGCCCACTGCAACCTTTGTCGTGTGCATACCCATGGGATCTCCTGTCGCCCGCAATGTACCTGAGACCATCTTCGCCTGTATTGCGACTATACAGGCAAGCGCAGCCTGCGACAAAGGAGGCAGGCACCTGACACATTCTGTTAGAGTTGCAGGGATTGAATCCCGCTTATTCATGCGACATTGGAGTGACAACCTTGACCGCCGCAACCACGCCTAAAAGTAAGTCAACCGCCGCCGCGCTCTCCCCCGCGCGCACCAGGCTCTGCCTGGCGCTGCTCGTGCTGTTGGGATTCTCGCTCGGCTGCTCCGAGTTCGTGGTCATCGGTATCGAGAGCGACTTGGCAACGGAACTCGACGTATCACTTGCTACTGCGGGCCAGCTCATCAGCGTGTTCGCGCTCGTCTACGCCATCGCGACGCCGGTGCTTGCGCTCAGCACGGGCCACTTCCGCCGCTACCAGCTGCTCGTGTGCTATAGCATCATCTTTGTGCTCGGCAACTTGGTCATGGCGTTGGCGCCCAACTTCCAGGTGCTGTTTATCTCGCGCATTGTCCTGGGCTCTGTCTCGGGCGCGCTGCTCGCCGTGGGCGTGACGTACATCCCCGAGCTTCTGTCCCCGCAGCAAACTTCGCTTGCCATCTCGGTGGTATATGGTGCGTTTTCCGTGGCGATGGTCTTTGTCACTTCGGTCGGCAAGTTTGTGGCCGACACGCTCGACTGGCACGTTGCCATGTACGGCACGCTTACCTTTGCCGTTCTGATCTGCGGAGCGCTCGTGGCGTCTATGCCGCGCGCCGGGCAAACCGACGAGCCTGCCACCTTTCGCGAGCAGGCGGGTCTGCTACGCGAGCCGAGCATCATCACCGGCATGCTCATCTTTTTGTTTGGCGTGGGCTCGGTCTATGTGTTCTACGGCTATGTGACGCCCTATCTTGAGCAGGTGCTGGGCATGGGCACCGTTCAGGCGAGCACCACGCTTATGGCCTACGGCGTGTTCTGCCTGATCTCGAACATCCTGGGCGGATGGATCGATGCGCGTTTTGGCATGAAGGCGCTGCTTGTTACGTTTGTGCTGCAAGCGGCGGCACTGCTTGGGCTGTTTGCCGTGGGCGCCGCCATGCCGCTCGCGCTCATCTTTGTCTTTAGCCTGGCAATGCTCATGTACCTATTCTCGGTCTCGTGCATCACACACTTTATGGACGTGGCACGCAGCCGCCATCCCAAGTCGATGGTACTTGCAAGTTCGGTTGAACCCATGGCGTTTAACGTCGGCATCTCGTTTGGCACCGCAGTGGGCGGCGCCGTGGTAAGCAGCATTGGTATTGCGTACGTGGGCGCCGTGGGAGCCGCGTTCTCGCTTGTCGCCTGGGCGCTTACGCTAGTGACGATTAAGCTGGCTCGTTGGGAGCGCCATCGCGGGTAGCGCAATTGCAGCCAAAAGCCGCAGAACCGCCCACCATCTTTTGACCGTGTGGCGTTCGCTCCTGCATCCATGCAACACGTCGTCTGCCGCCCAAGTCAGCATCTTTCCCGGCGCTATTTAACCACGCAAAACGCATCCTGTTAAGATTATCGCTATCGTTTTTCGCAATCTGAAAATCGATGGAATCGCAGGTAGAGCTTTCGTAGTCTGAAGTGGTCAATCCACACGAAAGGGGTTTACCACATGGACAAGAAAGCAGTTGTAATCGCCGGAGCCGGCAGCACCCACACTCCCGGCATCATCCAGAGCCTGTTGCAGAAGAAAAACGAATTACCGCTGCGCAAACTCGCCCTGTACGACATCGACGAGAAGCGCATGCATCTCGTCTACGACATCATGAAGCAGTTCATCGAGCAGGAAGCTCCTGACATCGAAGTTGTCGTGACGACCGATCCCGAAAAGGCATTCACCGATGTCGACTTCGTCTTCGCGCAAATCCGCCAAGGTGGCCTTCAGATGCGTCGCCAGGACGAGCGCATCCCTCTCAAGTACGGTTGCGTGGGACAGGAAACCTGCGGCGCCGGCGGTTCGATCTCCTATGGCATCAGGTCCATCCCCGGCGTCTTCGACCTCGTACGCTACGCCAAGAAATATAGTCCAGACGCCTGGATCCTCAACTATTCCAACCCCGCCGCAGTTGTCGCCGAGGCCACACGTCGCGAGTTTGGCAACGACCATATCCTTAACATCTGCGATATGCCCACGGCTATCTTGCTCTCGTACTCTAAGATGCTCGGACTTCCCAGCTGGCGCGATATCGACCCCATGTATTTTGGACTCAATCACTTTGGCTGGTTTACCAAAATTTACGACAAGCAGGGGCGCGATCGTCTGCCGGAGCTCCGTCAGATGATTCTCGAGCACGGCATGGCCGTGAGCGACAAGCATCACAAGGACAAGGACTGGATGCACACCTGGGGTCAATACGTCAAGATTGTGAAGGACTATCCCGAGTATCTGCCCAACAGCTACCTGCAGTACTACCTGTACTCCAAAGACATGGCAGATGACATGGACCCCAACTGGACGCGCGCCGACAACGTCATCAACGGACGCGAGAAGGAGATGTTTGCCGAGCACGACAAGTACCTGGCAGATCCCGCCAATTACAAGAGCCCCGTACAGAGCTTCACGGTCTTTGGCGACTTTATCGTCGACGCAGCCGCCTCTATCGCCTACAACAAGTGCGAACGCTATCTCGTAATCGTCGAGAATAACGGCGCCATCCCCAATCTGCCCGACGACGCCATGGTCGAGGTCCCCGCCTACCTGCGCTCTTGGGGCCCCGAACCCATCAGCCAGCCTGCTATCCCCACCTTCTACAAGGGGCTTATCGAAGAGCAGAATGCCAGTGAGAAGCTCGCCGTCGACGCATATTACGAGCATTCCTACCAGAAGGCGCTCGAAGCCATCGCAATCAACAAGACCGTCCCTTCGACTACCGTCGCGCGCCAAATCCTCGACGACCTGATCGAAGCGAACGGCGATTATTGGCCGACCCTGTCCTAACTCCCCGCGCATCGAAGGAACATCATGAAAGAAAGCAAGCTCTACAGCGAGTTCCAGAGACTCGGCAAGGTGCTCATGGCGCCGGTCCTCCTCCTGCCCGTTTCCGGCATTTTGGTCGGTCTGGGCTCCGCCCTTTCCAATGCTAACCTCATCTCGCTCTGCCCGCTTTTGGGCACCGAGCCGATGGTGATCTTTAGCACGCTCATCAAAGCAGCCGGCAACGTTATCAATGGTAACATCTCGGTTCTCTTTGCGATCTGCATCGCCTACGGTTACGCCAAGGCCGAGAAGGCGACCGCCGCACTCTCGGGCTTCATCGGCTACATGACCATGAACACGATCATGGGTCAGCTGCTTATCCTGCTGGGCACCATCGATCCCGCCAACCTACAGACCGGTCAGAACGCCATCCTGGGCGTAACCACACTCGACACCGGCGTATTCGGCGGCATCATCATCGGCTTGGTAGTCGCATGGATCCACAACCGATTCTATAAGGTGCAGCTTCCGCCGGTGCTCGGCATCTTCAACGGCACGCGCTGCGTCCCCGCCCTCACCGTCGTTTTCGCAAGCCTGGTGGGCGTTGCGCTCGCCTTCGTGTTTCCGTTTGTGCAAACCGGCCTAAAGGCCGCCTCGACACTCATCGATTCCACCGGGGTGTTTGGCGCGTTCATCTATGGCTTCTCCGAGCGCATGCTTCTGCCCTTCGGCCTGCATCATTTCATCTACCTGCCGTTTTTCTTCACTTCTCTGGGCGGTAGCATCCAGGTTGACGGCCAGACCGTCGAGGGTGCTGTCAACATCTACAACGCCATGCTCAACACGCCCGGCATGATGTACGACATCGACATCTCAAAATACGTCATGAACGGCAAGGTGCTGTTCGCCATGTGCGGCCTGCCCGCGGCGGCGCTCGCCATCTACCACTGTGCCCGTCCCGAGAATAAAAAGAAGGTCGGCTCCCTCATGATCGCCGCCGTTATTCCGGCCGCCATCATGGGCATAACCGAACCGCTCGAGTACTCCTTCCTCTTTGTAGCGCCCGTACTCTATGTGGTCCACGCCCTGCTGTGCGGCATCGCGTATGTACTCACCTACCTGGTACAGTTCAATGTGCCCGGACCTTCCGCCTTCGGCGGACCGCTCCTCTCGTGGATCTTCAACGGCATCATGAACGCCGATAAAGGCTCCAACTGGTTCTGGCTTATTCCGCTCGGCATCGCTTACTTCGGGATTTATTACGTACTGTTCCGCACCTTTATCAAGAAATTTAACCTCAAAACCCCGGGCCGCGAGGATGATGACACGCAGGCAGCGGATGACACGTCGGCCATCGACTCCAAAGCACCTGTCCAGGTAAGCGAGCTCATCCCGCAGATCGTGGAAGCCGTGGGCGGCGCCGATAACATCTCGGGTGTCAACGCTTGCTTCACTCGCCTGAGGCTCAGCCTCAAAGACACCGCCCTGGTCAAGGACGATAGCGTCTTCACCAAAGACCTCGGCGCCAGCGCCATCGTGCACGTTGGCGGCGGTGTTCAGATCGTTTACGGCAATAAAGCTTCTGTCTACAAAGTCGAAATGAGAGAATACTTGGGCATGGAATAAATCCGTCCCATAGCTTCACCACAATGCTCCGGAGATGGCATATCCGCTCCGGGGCATTATTGTTTGGAGTGATTTGAATGTCGATGTACGAGGTCTATTCGAACCTCAGGTCTTGTATCGAAGACGTCGAGAAGGGCGGCAGCCTTGACGCCCACATCGCACTCTACGCCCTTTCCCATCACGACGAGGTCCCAGAGCTCTCAATAGAAGAACTTGCCCGCGCGTGCAATACATCGCCCGCGACCATCTCGCGCTTCTGCAGGCGCGTAAACGGCTCGAGCTTTCGATCGTTCAAAGAGCAAGTTGACGACTTCAACGCTTGGCTCCAGCGTGAGACAACCGAGGCAAGGGCTCATAAGCAAATCGATATACCCTGGTATTTCGATATCGTAGAGACCTCTTTGCTTGAAACAAAACGCCTGCTCACTGAGGATCGACTCGAGCAGGCCGTTGACTGGCTTCTCGATGCGCAAAATGTCTACGTATACGGAAGCTCATTCTCCAATCTCGCCGCCCGCTCACTCTGCGAAAAGCTGAGCCGCGTAAACCGACTGTGCTTTTCATTTGGCTCCGTCAAGGGACAGGAGACGTCGCTCTGTCTGCTCCGACCCGACGATCTAACCATCTTTGTATCGTTCTCAGGGAAGACGAGCCACATCTTCAATCTTTACGTTGAGGCCAAGCGGCGAGGTTGCCGCGTTATTTGGATATCGAGCAACATGGCATTCGATAACAACGGGGCGCGCGAGCTCTTGCTACCCGTGAGCGCGGAGTCACTCAGCGAGTACTCGACCGCCTTGGTTGAGGGCATGAGCCTACAAAGCGCGGTTAACGCTCTGTATATCAGCTGTGCAAATCGACTTCGGGCGCAGCGCTAGCCGCAAACACGCTAGAACCGAAAAAAACGCACCTCACCGTCGCAAGGCGTCCGAATACACGATAGGCAGCGCCAAAAGAGAGCAGCGAGCACGTCATGTACTTGCCCATTCGCCCCAAAACATCACAGGTCGGCGCCCGATTGAAGGATCGGGCGCCGACCTGTATTAATCTTGATTGTGTGTTTGAGTCGTTTACTCCATGCCCAGCAGCTCGCGCATCTGGGTTGCGTAGTTAGATGCCATGTTGCCGTAGACAATCTGCACGCCGCCGTTGACATGCACGATGCCACGCGCTTCGAGCTTTTCGGTAAACTCGGCGTCATCAACCACCTTGTCACAGTCATTGAGCTGGATGCGCAGACGGGTGAAGCAGGCCTCGACAGACTTAATATTGTTGTCGCCGCCCACTGCCTCAACGATGGCGGGAATGAGGTCGCTAATCACGGTCTTGGGAGCCTTTTCGGCCTCATCGTCGGACTCTTCCTCGCGGCCGGGAGTCTTAAGGTCCTTCTTAAGAATGATGAACTTGAAGACGAAGTAGTACACCACGAAGTAGATGGGGCCGAGGAACAGGATAACCTGCCAGTTGGAGCCCTTGGCTGCACCCATAATGCCGTTAAAGATCAACGACAAGAGCGGGCCGCCGAAGGACGCGGAGCCAGCCACGTTGAACTGCAGGATATAGGTCAGCGCATAGGCAAGACCAGCCATGAGAGCGTGGAACACGTAGAGGATGGGCGCGATAAACAGGAAGGAGTACTCGAGCGGCTCGGTAATGCCGGAGAGGATGCAAGGCACCACGATGGCAATCATGAGCGCTGCGGTCTTCTTCTTATTCTTGGGAAGCGCCGTCTTGTAGAAGGCGAGCGCAGCGCCAGGCAGGCCGAACATGGCGAAGATAACCTTGCCGTTCATGACAAAACGGCTGACCTCGATGTTAAACGGCGTGCTGGGAGAGCCCAGGATCGCGTTGTAGATATTGATAGCGCCCTGAACAGTCTGGCCGTCGATGGTCTCGACGCCACCGAGCGACGTGAAGAAGAACGGCAAATAGACAAAGTGATGCAGGCCAAAAGGCAGGAGCATGCGCTCGCCGGCGCCGTAGACAAATGCACCAAAGGCACCCGTAGTCTTGATGAACTCGGACAGCGCACCGAGAGCGTTCTGAATAAACGGGAAAACAAAGGACATGACCGATGCGAGGATGCTGCATGAGAGCAGCGTCACCGCCGGGATAAAGCGCGTGCCGTTGAAAATGGAGAACACGGCAGGCAGCTCAATCTTGTAGTAACGGTTATGCAACCATGCGACGATTGCGCCCACCAGAAGACCGCCGATAACGCCAGTGTCGAGCGTGGTGATACCGAGGATCGTGCTCTGGCCCGTCGTAAGATTCGCGGGATCGATGACACCAGTCGCCGTAAGGAACGTGCCCATCACGGAGTTCATGCACATGTAGCCCAAAAAGCCACAAAGCGCCGCGGTAGCCTTCTCGGACTTGGCGAAGCCATAGGCGAGACAAATCGAGAAGATAACCGGGATGTTGTTCATAACGATGCTGGCAGCGGCCTTGAGAATCGAAAAGAAGATCGCAAAGCCCGGAGCAGCAAGCCAGGGAACAGCTGCCGTAAGGGTGGGGCTGGTAAAGGCATTGCCAAAGCCCTGAAGGATGCCGGCGATTGGCAGGATCAGGACAGGCGTCATGAGGACTTTGCCCAGACGCTGGAACTTTGCCAGCAGCTCATCTTTGTTCATGGGATACCCCTCTTAAAGAAACGGGGCGTGCAGTTCTACAACCCACACGCCCCATAACAGTTATCAAGCGCTATGGAACTAGCTACTTAAGCTCCGGCCAGTAATCCTTATTGGCCTCGATGAGCTTGTCGAGCACTTTGCGAGCCTTCTTTGCGTCACCGACCAGACGATTAAGCGTGAGTGCCTGCAGAGCCTTCTCGTAGGAACCCTCCATCCAAGCCTCAACAGTCAGGCGCTCATAGGCGTACTGGTTCTCCATAAGGCCGCGATAGAAGGTACCGATCTTGCCAACAGCATAGGGCTGCGGGCCATTGGCGCCCACGCTTGCCGCGACCTCGACCATGGCGTCATCGGGCATGCCCTCGATAATGCCGTTGTTGGGCACGATGACAATGAAGGTCTTGTTGGTGTTGCGATAAATGGCCGAGGTGATTTCCACGATCATATCGCCATGAGCGTCGTTTTGCACAACCGAGGAGTTCTTTGCGGTGCCGACTTTGGCAACACGCTCGCACTCGGCGAACACGCGCTTTTCACGACCGTTGATAACCTCGTCGGAGCGAGTGTAGTCGGGGTCGAGGTGAGCGACCTTGTACTCGGGATACAGATAGTACTGCAGATAAGTGTTGGGCAGATAGTCGGGGAAGTCCTCGAGCATGTCCTTGACCATGGCGTAGGTATCAAGCCAGGACTGGTCACGCTGCTCGGCATCGGCAGGAAGGAAGCCGTTCTTCTCCGTGTATTCCTTAATCTGCGGGACGAGGTCATGGCCCTCTTCATCGTAGATGTGCTTGAACCAACCGAAGTGATTGAGGCCAAAGTACACGGGCTCCGTCTTGCTCATATCGCGACCGAGCAGGCGACCGTAAGAGCGCATGAGGTTGACAGGCTGGTCGCAGATGTTGAGGACGCGATGCTCATCGGGCAGGACGCGCTCGAGACCATATGCCACAATAGCAGCCGGGTTGGTGTAGTTGATAATCCACGCCTCCGGGCTATGAGCGCGAACGTCGTTGACGATCTCAACCATGTCATGCATGGAGCGCATACCGTAAGCCATGCCGCCAGGGCCCACCGTTTCCTGGCCGATGATTCCCATATGCAGCGGAATCTTCTCGTCCTTGCTGCGCATCTCGTAGCCGCCGGTACGAATCTGGCAGAGCACAAAGTCAACGTCGGTGTATGCCTCGTCCTTATCGGTGGTGTAACCAAACTCCACACCGGGCTCCTCCTCGGCAAAGAGGATCTTGCCAAACTCGCCGATCGGACGCTGACGCTCGGCATCGATGTCATAGAGCATCACGCGGTTCAGCGGCAGAATGTCCATGTGCTTGGTCAGGGCTTTAAGAATGCCAGGGCACCACGTGGAGCCGCCGCCAACGATCACAATATTGAGCTTATCCTTCATGTTCCGTCCCTCCAGGGTTGGCTGATCGGTGTTCTCGAAGACCTTGGGCTCCGCGGTTGTCCTCGGCTTGCTTCGTTTCGATTGATATTTTGCGACATAAGGTCATTTGCGAGTCCCCGTGTGGGCCAATGCGAAACGGGGACACATGATTTCGCTCACGACACAGATATGTGTAGGCAAACACGCGCGTTTGCCCAGTTCATAGGCAATAGGCAATCTTGACCGATTACCGATTTCTCACCTGGCTACACAAAGCGGTACCATATATACGGCGAGGTGCGAGGGGCTGAAACATCTTATGAAAGATCAAGAATCTTTTTATGATCATGTGCGAGCTGGCGAGAGCAAGCTCAACGATCTCGAAAGCGAGATCATGCGCTACATCATCGAGCTGCGTGATGATATTGACGATGTCACGCTTAAGAGCGTTGCTGAACGGTTCTTCGTCGCTCCCAATACAATCGTCAGGCTTGCCCATAAGCTTGGCTTCTCGGGGTTTACGGAGCTCAAACAATCGTATTCCGCCTCGCTCGACCGCAATCGATTCACTATCGAGGCACTTCCTCTTGATACCCAGCTCGTACAGACCAAAGATCTGCTTAACGACCGGGTCATCGATTCGGTTGTGAGTCTTATCCAGGACGCCTCGCATATCGTGTTCTTCTGCTCGGGTTTTTCGAGGTACCCGTGCCTCGAAATGGCTGAAAAGCTCAAAATAATGGGCAAGAATACCGACACGCTCAGTGAACGCCACGTCATGAGGCATTACGCAGAACTGCTTGGCAAAAACGACCTGGTCTTCAGCGTTTCAGTCAGCGGTGAGACGCAGGTGTCTATTGACGCCACATCGATAGCCAAAACGCGCGGATGCAAGGTCGTCACGCTCACCGGCTTTTCTCGAAATTCTCTCTCGAAACTAGCCGACTACCCCATCTACACCGTGCAAAAAGAAATCCGCTTGGGCAGCATGGACCTCGACAGTCGATTGATGTTCTATTACGTTTTCGAATTGATATTTGAGCGTTACTTCAAACTGGCCAAGAAATAAAACTTGGCATGCGTCCGGCTTCGACCCTTTAGCAGCCTTCTATATGAAAGGTATCGTCCTATGCAACGCGTACTGTTTATCTGTCATGGGAACATCTGCCGCTCGACGATGGCTGAGTCCGTGTTTACCGAGCTGGTGCGCCGCGCTGGGCGCGCGGGCGAGTTTGTCATCGATTCTGCAGCGACCTCGACCGAGGAGATCGGCAACCCGCCGCACCACGGTACCGTTGCCAAGCTACGCGAGGTCGGAATCCCCGTCGTCGCCCACCGCGCGCGCCAGGTGCGTCGCGCGGAGTATGGCGACTGGGATCGCATTGTCTATATGGATGCTGAGAACGCGCGCGGCCTGCGTCGCATCTTTGGCGACGACCCCGACGGCAGGATTACGCGCTTGCTCGACTGGACCGATCGCCCCGGCGACGTGGCCGATCCCTGGTATACCGGCAATTTCGATGCCACCTACCGCGACGTGCTCGCCGGTTGCGCCGCTATGCTCGAGCAGCTGTAGGTTCGCGGAGGCACGAACCTCGCGAGCCGCGTCATCGGCATACAGATCGAGCGTGGATTTTCTCCCACTTTGTGCATTCAAGTGCGCTCTAGACGGGAGAAAATCCACGCTCATTATCTCGGATAGCGGATGCGACAAAGGCACTATCCCTTTGTTGCGTCGGGGACTGTCCCTAGACCGGCTTGACCTCCAGCTTTATCCCCTCGGCACAGGAGTCACCCAAAACATCCGAAAGGGCCCAGGTCGCATATAGCGGCAAATAAAGAACAGCTCCGCTGCGTTCAACGTTGCCTCTCGAGAAAACAATCCCGAGCCTTATACCATATTCGGCCGTATCAAGCACATGGCCGAGCGCGGCGTGCGCGTGGTAATAGGAACCCGATTTAACCTCGATCGGAACAGCTGTTCCATCCGGTCCGTCGACCACAAAGTCCACTTCGCCGCGCTTCTTTGTCTGATAGTAGTAAAGCTGGCGATTTTGGGCAGCCAGCTGCTGGGCCACCACGTTTTCGTAAATACCGCCCAGATTGGGTTCCTTGCTATCAAGATACGCCGCCTGGGCGACGCCAACGGGGTAGCGCGCCATCAACATGCCCGTATCCGATTGGTATAGCTTGAACTGCGATGGCCGTGCCGTCTTGAGCAGGGGCGACTTTGGCTCGGTTACGATATCCGCCTTGAGAGCAACGCCGGCATCGACAAGCCAGACAAAATCTCGCTGGTACTTGTCGTAATGCGCCTTGGGGTCAATGGAATTGAGCACGAAGCGTTTGTTTTCGCCCTCGAGCATAATAGGGAGCTGATCGTAAATGCTCTGCACCTGAAGGGCTCGCCCGCTTGCATACTTGGAGATATCCCGCCGGTACTGTTCGTTGAGCTCTGACTGTAGCTGACGAACAGAGGCAAGGTCGCCCCGCGTGTCAAGGAAACGCTGCACGACCTCTGGCATTCCACCGACAACGGTATAGGTCCTGAAGTTTGCCATCATCGCGTCGTGAATGTAATCAGGAATGGGCTTCTCGCTGATACACGCGTCGCGTATCGTTTGGCGAGCTCCCTCGCTCACCCCGATTGCCCAGCTGAACTCCTCAAAATCCAGCGGGAACATCCTGAGCTCATGGACATACCCCACGGGATAAGACCTGACGCCCTTGAACTGGGTCCCGAGCATGGACCCCGAGAATGCCCAGCGGCAACGGTCGTCCTCGACAAGGAACTTCGCCATCGTCATGATGTCGGGGGCCTCTTGGACCTCATCGATAAACACGAGCGTTTTGCCTGGCGCTATCGGCTTTCCCGAAAGAAGCGTCACCCTGCTGATGAAATCATCGGCATCCCGTGCCTCGAGAAGAGCATCTTTTGCCTGGCGATTTTCCGCGAGATTGAGCTCGATATAGGTTGCGTAGTTTGACTTACCGAACTCGCGAATCGAGTAGCTCTTACCGATTTGGCGAGAACCCGTGACAAACAACGCCTTTCGTTCAATGGATCTCTGCCAACAATCAAGCTCATCAGCGATTTTCCTGCGCAACATAAGCTCTCCCATCGCCTCGATAAATGAAATGCAGATATTTATATCGACTATTATCGATGAAATGCAGAGATTTTTAGTACCGAAATTGGATGAAATGCAGAAATTTGAGCTTACTCGCGCACAGAACAACGACGCGTGCGCCTAAGCATGGGCATAAGTGAGGTCGGGATTCTCGCATACAAATCGAGCGAGGACTATCTCCCACTTTGAGTGCGAAATTGCGCCCAAAACGGGAGATAATCCACGCTCGATATTTCGACGGGAGAAAATCCTCGCTCGGTTACTCGTCGACGATCTCGGCAAGCCAGACGTTCAGCGTATCAATCTCGGGGCAGCAGAACTTTGCCGTACCGGGCTCGTTGCCGGGCACGATTCCGCCATAGCGCAGGATATCGATATAGGGAAAGCCCACATGGCAGGCCATGGCGCACATCTTGCCGCGGTCTCGGTCAAAGTCAAAGACATCGCCCGGCTTATGGCCGTGATGGCAGCGGCACGTTCCCAGCTGGTCCACGCAGCTAATGCGGATACGCGGACGCTTGCCACGCGGCGCGCCGAGCGGCTTGTCCCCGCACGCAGGCTTGGCACCGTTCTCGCCAGCGTTACTCATGGTCGATCACGTCCAGGCAGGCCTCGATGGGAAGGCCGGCCGACTTGTCCTCTTGGTCGGCATTGCGCTCGATGAGCTCGGCCACCACGCGCATAGCGTCGGCCGTGGCACGCTGAAGCGTCCAACCGCTCATCACGCGACCCATAAGCACGGCCGAGAACGTATCGCCCGTACCCGGGAAATACACCGGGATCAGCTCGAAGGGGATCGTGAAATACTCGCCCGCCACATGGTCATAGCCCACCACGGCGTTCTTGCCGTCCACCTTGGCGCTCGTAATGACCACCGACCTGGTGCCCAGCGCGAGCATGGCGTCTACGAGTGCATGAGCCTCATCAGCCGTAATCTCTTCGACGATAGGCGTATCGGTGAGTAGGCATGCCTCGGTATAGTTGGGCACCGCATAGTCGGCGCATTCGACCAGGCTGCGCATAAGGCCAATCGTGGACTCGGGCACACCGGCATAGAGCTTGCCGTTGTCGCCCATGATGGGGTCGACGAACACCTTGGTGCCCTTTTGCGCGCGGCGGTGGCAAAAGTCCGAGATGATGCGCGTCTCTTCCTCAGTCACGATAAAGCCGGTCGAGATGGCGTCGAACTCAAAGCCGAGCTCCTCCCAGATAGCGAGGCTTTGACGCACGTACTCGGTGGTGTCGTGGATGTAGAACTTGGGGTAGTTGAGCGTGTCAGAAACGAGCGCCGTCGGCAGGTTGTGGATACGGTAGCCCATGTGCGACAGCACCGGTAGCATGGCGGAAAGCGCGACCTTGCCGTAACCGCACATATCGTTAACCAGCAGCAGCTGAGTATTCTTCATGAGGGTCTCCCTTGTTTCGGGCGCGGCGCGGCAGCGCCACAGTGCGACTAAGTGTAGCGCAGGGGACGTTGTGAACGGGCGCTGGCACCGCAGAGGACGAATTGTTGCGGAAAGGTTACGGGAAGGAGGAAGTTAGTCGTTGGGGACGTTCTTAAATGACTAGTCGACACAAGGAGTGTCCCCAAATGCCGGCACATAAGGAACGTCCCTAAGTGCCGCTCGAACATAATAAGTTTGGTACCTTGACATTTATTTACCGTGCTCCTAAATTGGTTAGGCACAAAACAATTCAACTACCTAACTAAAGAAAGGAGCGAAGCTTAGATATGTGTGTTGAACCACTCGTCCTTCCGCATGAGCCCGGCGGTGACCCGTCGCAACCGGTAGACATACCCGAAGCGGTCAGCGCCGAAGACAAACTCGCCAAGCGCATCCTGAGCGGCCTGGGCTTTTGCGGCCATTACATGCATTTTCATGGCGGAGGCGTGTCCGGCAAGGCGCCCATCATCTGCCTGCTGGCCAAGCAACCCGGCGGCGAGATGTCGCAGCAGGAGCTCGGCATGCACTTTGACCTCAAGCCGGGATCGCTTTCCGAGATCCTGTCCAAGCTCGAGCTCAACGGCCTCATCGAGCGCAGCCGTAACCCCAAGGATCGACGGCAGCTCACCATTCGCCTGACCGAAACCGGCCGGGAAAACGCCCGCATCGACCAGGCGGCCCGCATTCGCTTTAGGGAACAGGCCTTTAGCGCCCTTACGCACGACGAGCGCGAACAGCTCGCCGAGATGCTCGAGAAAATCCGTGTAACCTGGGAGGAATTGGATGATTAAAACCCTCATGGGCAGCATCCGCGACTATATGAAAGTCACCGTTGCCACGCCGTTGCTCGTGCTTGGCGAGGTGCTCTGCGAGATGCTGATTCCATTTATCACCGCCAACCTGATCGACGCTATCAAAGACGGCGCCACCGTAGCCGAGATGCTTCCCACCGCAAGCTTTTTGGTGCTCATCGCGCTGACATCGCTTGCTTTTGGCGCCGCGGCAGGCGTCACCTGCAGCCATGCGAGCTGCGGCTTCGCCAAGAACCTGCGTCACGACCTGTTCTACAAAATCCAGACGTTCAGCTTTGCCAACATCGATGAGTTCTCGGGCTCCTCGCTCGTCACGCGCCTGACCACCGACATCAACAACGTGCAGCAGGCCTTTATGATGATCATCCGTATCGCCGTGCGCGCGCCGCTGGTATTGATCTTCGCCTTTACCATGGCATTTATCATGGGCGGCAGCGTTGCCATGGTCTACCTGGTCATCATTCCGCTGCTGGGCTTTGGGCTGTTCTTTATCATCTTTAAGGTGCGCCCCATCTTCTCGCGCGTGTTCCACAAGTACGATGCCCTTAACGAGTCCGTCGAGGAAAACGTCACCGGCATGCGCGTGGTTAAGAGCTACGTACGCGAAGACTTTGAGAAGGAGAAGTTCGCGGCCGCCGCGCGCGATGTCCAGATGGACTTCACCCGCGCCGAGAAGCTGCTCGCCTTTAACAACCCCATGATGAACATCTGCGTCAACGGCGCGTTTGTCGTCATCATCTACCTGGGCTCCAAGCTCATCATCACGAGCCAGGGCACGCTGTTCGACGTGGGCCAGCTTTCCTCGACCTTTACCTATGGTTTCCAGATTCTCATGAGCCTGATGCAGCTGTCGATGATCTTTGTCATGGTGACCATGGCCGACGAATCGGCACACCGCATTGCCGAGGTGCTGGCCGCCGAGCCCACGATCGCCGATCCCGCCGAGCCCGTGCTCGAGGTTGCCGACGGTTCCATCGACTTTGACCACGTGAGTTTTAAGTATTCCAAGCATGCGAAGCGCCAGGCGCTCGACGATATCGACCTGCACATTACGAGCGGCGAGACCATCGGCATCATCGGCGGCACCGGCTCGGCCAAGTCCACGCTCGTTAACCTCATCGCCCGCCTGTACGACACCACCGAAGGCGCTGTGCGCGTGGGCGGCGTGGACGTGCGCGACTACGACCTGGACGCGCTGCGTCACCAGGTCGCCATGGTGCTGCAGAAAAACGTGCTGTTTAGCGGCACCATCGCCGAGAACCTGCGTTGGGGTGACCCGAACGCCACCGACGAGGAAGTCCGCGAGGCAGCGCATCTGGCCTGCGCCGACGAGTTTGTCGACGGTTTCCCCAAGGGCTACGACACCTGGATCGAACAGGGCGGCTCCAATGTTTCGGGCGGTCAGAAGCAGCGCCTGTGCATTGCACGCGCCCTGCTGCGTCGCCCCAAGATCTTGATCCTGGACGACTCCACCAGCGCCGTCGACACCAAGACCGACGCAAAAATTCGCGCAGGTCTGGCAAGCTATCTGCCCAACACGACCAAGATCATCATCGCCCAGCGCATCAGCTCCGTGCAGGACGCAGACCGCATCATTGTCATGGAGGGCGGCCGCATCGCACAGATCGGCAACCACGAAGAGCTGCTCAAGACGAGCGAGATCTACCGCGAGACCTTTACCTCGCAAAACAAGATGTCTGCCGAAGGTACGCAAGACGCCGACGACGTCTCTGGCGACGCGAACACGGCGGCAGACAACACCGACATGACCGCAACGCAAGCTCAGACCCAGGAAGGAGGCGAGGCACATGAGTAAGGCAACGACCGCCGAGCGCGTGCTCAACCGTAAGGGCGGCACCATGTCGCGCCTCATCAAGACGCTCTTTGGCTTCTATCCCGTGCTTTTGCCCCTTGTCGTCGCCGGCGTGGTGCTCTGCGCCATCATCAACTCCATCGGCGCGACCTTCCTGCAGAGCGCCCTGCAGATTATTAGCGAATCGTGGCAGTCGGGCGATTGGGAAGCCGCACAGCCCAAGATTCTGCAGCTCGTAACCACCCTCGCCTGCATCTACGGCGTCGGTGTCCTGTCCTCGCTCTTCTGGAACCGCGCCATGGCTATCGTCACGCAGGGCTCGCTGGAGAAGCTGCGCGAGATGATGTTCAACCGCATGCAGGACCTGCCGATCCGCTACTTCGACACGCACCAGCGCGGCGATATCATGAGCCACTACACCAACGACATCGACACGCTGCGTCAGATGATCAGCCAGTCGCTGCCCAACCTGCTCATGACGATCATCATCATCGTCACGGTGTTCTTTATCATGCTGTACTACAGCGTGTGGATGTGCCTGGTCATCATCGCCGGCGTCGCCTTTATGACCTTTATGACCAAGCTGCTCGGCTCCAACTCCGCGCGCTTCTTCATTGCGCAGCAGACCGAGCTCGGCGTGGTCGAGGGCCATATCGAGGAGGTCATGAACGGCCAGAAGGTCGTCAAGGCGTTCTGCCACGAGTCTGCCGCCGAGGCCGATTTTGACGAGCGCAACGAAAAGCTCTTCGAGGTCTCCCAGAAGGCCAACATGTACGCCAACATCCTCATGCCCATCCTTATGAACCTGGGCAACCTGCTCTACGTGCTGGTCGCACTGGCGGGCGGCATTTTCCTGGCGCTGGGCGTGCCCAACCTGAGCATCTCGGGCATGGCGCTGTCCATCGCCGTCGTGGTGCCGTTCCTCAACATGACCAAGCAGTTCTGCGGACAGATCGGCCAGATCTCGCAGCAGATCAACGCCGTGGTCATGGGCCTCGCCGGCGCCGACCGCATCTTTGAGCTCATCGACGAGAAGCCCGAGGCCGACGAAGGCTACGTGACGCTCGTCAACGCGCAGGTGAACCCCGAGACTTGGGAGTTCGAGGAGGCTGACCACCACACCGGCATGTGGGCGTGGAAACATCCGCACCGCGCAACCGGCGAGATCGAGTACGTCCCGCTGCGCGGCGACCTGGTCATGGACAACGTCGACTTTGGCTACACCCCCGACCACGAGGTCCTGCACGGCGTGTCCGTGTTTGCCAAGCCGGGTCAGAAGGTCGCGTTTGTCGGCGCCACCGGTGCCGGTAAGACGACCATCACCAACCTCATCAACCGCTTCTATGACATCGCCGACGGCAAGATTCGCTACGACGGCATCAACGTCAATAAGATCCGCAAGGCCGATCTGCGCCGCTCGCTGGGCGTCGTGCTGCAGGACGTGAACCTGTTCACCGGCACCGTGATGGACAACATCCGCTACGGCAACCTGGACGCCACCGACGAGGAGTGCATCGCAGCGGCCAAGCTCGCGGGCGCAGACGACTTTATCACCCGCCTGCCCGACGGCTACGACACCATGCTCACCGGCAACGGCGCACAGCTGTCGCAGGGCCAGCGTCAGCTAATTTCGATCGCCCGCGCCGCCGTCGCCGATCCGCCGGCGATGATTCTAGACGAGGCCACGAGCTCCATCGACACCCGCACCGAGGCCATCGTGCAGGCGGGCATGGATAAGCTCATGGAGGGCCGCACGACGTTTGTCATCGCACACCGCCTGTCCACCGTGCGTAACTCCGACGCGATCATCTGTCTGGACCACGGCCGTATCATCGAGCGCGGCAACCACGACGAGCTGATCGCCAAGCGCGGGTACTACTACCAGCTGTACACGGGTGCGTTTGAGCTGGAGTAGGAACGGTTACTGACGGAGGGTGCGCAGGCAGGGCGGCGAAAGTAGCTAAAAAAGCCCCGTCCCAAAAAGACTACCCGCGCCAAATGAGCTAGTTGAGGAGTTGGGCCATGGCGTTGACGAATTTTTGGACTTGGAGGGTGGGCTCGAGCGGGTAGTGCAAGAAGACCGGCACCTCGCGGCCACATAGGAACGGCACGCCTACAAAAGCCGGGTGCACGCCCGACCATGCGCCGCAGGTGAGCACCGCGTCGCCCTTTTCCTCCGCCTCGTTAAAGAGCGCAAAGTCAAAACTGTCCACGTCGATCACGTCCACGCCGCCATCGGCCAAAAGATCGATGCGCAGGCTGTCCATGGCGTCGTTGCCGTGGCGCAGTACGCGCAGACGCATACCCTCCAAGTCGGCAACCGTAATGCGATTCTTGCGCGCCAGCGGGCTCGTGCGCGGCAGATCGATATAAAACGGCACGTTGACAATGCGGAGCTTTTGGCAGGCATCACCCCAGCGTGGGGTCGAAAAACTCGATTGCACCACATCGACCTCGCGGCCCAAGCTACGCATGACGGTCTCGCGCTCGTCGTAGAGATCGCTTACCGGCACGATTTCAAATCGCAGCGACGGTTCCAGATCGTGGATGCCCGACCACATCGACAGCGTTTGGCGCCCCGGGCACATCATCGACACGCCCAGGCGCACGGCACCGCCATCGCCCGCCGCGCGTCGGGCACGGCGCAGCGCGTCCTCGGACTGCCGCATGATCGAGCGCGCGTCGTCCACCAGCAGTGCGCCGGCCGGCGTCACTTTGACGCCCGAGTGCGAGCGTTCGAACAGCGTGATGCCGAACTCGGCCTCGAAGCCCGACACCTGCTTGACGAGCGCCGGAGTCGACACGCGCAATTGTGCCGCCGCACGCGAGAAGCTTCCCAGCTCCGCAGCGGCCGATATGGCCTCAAGTCGTCGATCGTACACGTCAATCTCCCGTTTTCGCGCCCGTGGCCACATGGTGCCACAGGAGGTTGTTTTCGCAGGTCATGCGCTCAATTGAGAATAAACTGCATCGCACAGTGTAAACCTATGGTTAACGCCATTCTAACAAATATGCAATTCACCTGCGCAAATGCAAAGCATACGATAACCAGCGAAAACCACGTGGGTCGGTTAATGGGAGCGACCCACCGGTAGGCATAAGAAGGGAAGTTCCTATGAGCAATTGGCTTAAGCTCGAGGGCGATGTTTGCGCTGTGACTGGAGCGCTCGGCGGCATGGGCGTCGAGATTTGCCGCGAGTTCGCCCGCAATGGCGCTAACGTCGTCCTGCTCGACCTGGACGAGGAGAAGGTCAAGGCCGCTGCCGCCGACCTCGCTGCCGAGTTTGGCATCCACGCCGAGGGCTACAAGATGAACGCCACCGACGAGGCCGAGGTTCAGGCCGCCGTCGACGCCACCATCGCCAACTTCGGCCGCGTCGACGTTCTCGTCAACACCGCCGGCATCCTGCGCTTCGCAGCCATGGAGGACCTGCCGCTCTCCGACTGGAACGAGGTCATCAACGTCAACCTCACCGGCTACTTCATCACCTCGCAGCGCTTTGGTCGCGAGATGATCAAGGCCGGCCAGGGCCGCCTGGTTCACATCTCCACCGTCGCCAGTCACTCCCCCGAAACGTTCTCGGGCGTGTACAGCTCCACCAAGGCGGGCGTCAACATGATGTCCAAGATGCTGGCTGCCGAGTGGGGTCCCTACGGCGTGCGCTCCAACTGCGTCGAGCCCTGCTTCGTCAAGACCCCCATGTCGGCAAGCTTTTACGCCGATCCCGAGGTCGAGAAGAGCCGCAGCCGCCTCATCGCCACGCGTCGCATCGGCGAGGTCAGCGATATCGCCAACGCCGTCATGTTCCTGGCGTCCAAGCGCTCGGACTTTACCACCGGCGACGCCATCAAGGTCGATGGCGGCTTCTCCAACATGATGGGCGACCTCACCGCCAAGCCCGGCGGCCGCCGCGCCTTTGCCGACAACTACCTTAAGAACAAGGGTGTCGAGCTTTGGTCCGACGAGTCCGGCGTCGCAAAGCCGACTGACCAGTAAAGCAGCCCGACAGGGAGGACCCGCGGACACGCCTGTTCCTCCCTGCGCATCGATTAGAAAGAGTCCAATGGCTTCCACCAACTCCAACAAGGGTCGCGCCGTCGTGCTTTCCGCCGCGTGCGTCACCATGTTCTTCATCAGCTCCATCGCGCTGTATTCCGTTGTGAGCAAGAACCTGCTCGCCGTCTATCCCGAGTGGTCCAGCGCTCTTACCTGGGCCTTCCCGGTCTTTCAGACCATCATGGCCGTGACGGGCATCTTCGCCGGCCGCATCTCCGATAAGATCGGCCCGCGCAACGTCGTGATCGCTGCCGCCGTGTGCTACGGCGTGGGCTGGTTCATGTCCGGCACCGTCACCGAGCCGTGGCAGTTCTACCTGTGGTTCTCGCTCGTCGCCGCCATCGGCAACGGCCTGGGCTACAACCCCGCGCTCACCACCGGCCAAAAGTGGTTCATCGACAAAAAGGGCCTCGCCTCCGGCATCACCCTGGCCGCTTCGACCGCCGGCCCCGCCGTGCTGTCCCCGGTGCTCGCCTCGCTGCTCATCCCGAGCCTTGGCATCTTTGGCGCCCTTAAGGCACTCGGCGTCATCTTCTTTGTGGCGATCGCCGCCTCCGCCCTGTTCCTGAAGGCCCCCGAGGCCGGTTGGCTGCCCGAGGGCTTCGAGGCCCCCAAGGGCGGCGCGCACGCCGGCACCTTCGGCGACCTCACCCCGGGCGAGATGGTCAAAACCCCGCGCTTCTGGGTCCTCATCGCCACCTTCGCCTTCGCCGCCACCGCGGGCACCCTGCTCGTGGGCAAGGTTGCCTCCATCGCCGCTGTCCAGCTCTTCGCCGACCCCACGAGCGCCGCGGCCGTCGCCCTCGGCGGCGTGGTCGTCTCCGTCAACACCTGCGCCAACCTGGTCGGCCGTCTGTCCTTTGGCCAGATCATCGACAAGCTCGGCGCCTACAAGTCGCTGCTCATCAGCCTTGTCGTCACCATCGTCGCGCTCGTCATCATGTCGATGAGCTTTACGCAGAGCATGTTCTTTGTGGCGCTCGCCCTGCTCGGCTTTAGCTTTGGCGCCCTGCTCGTCATCTACCCGCCGCTCACCGGTGGCGCCTTTGGTACCAGCAACATCGGCGTCAACTACGGCATCATGTTCCTGGGCTACGCCGCTTCTACCTGGATCAGCCAGCCCATCACCGCCGTGCTGTATCACGCCGAGGCCGGCAGCGCCGCCTACCAGCAGTCCTTATACGGCGCCATCGTGATTGCCGCCATCGCCGTCGTGCTCACCGTCTACATGATGGTCTCCGACAGCAAGAAGAAGTCCGCCTAGTTGTACCGATGCGACAAAGGGACAGTCCCTTTGTCGCATTCCACCAGCCACCAGCATTAAGGAGTCGTAATGTCTGAGCTCAACCCCGTCCGCATTGCCGTTATCGGCGCCGGCGCCATGGGCCGCAACCACATCCGCTTTGTCACCGAGGAGCCCGAGGCCGAACTCGTCGCCATCGCCGACGCCTTTGAGGGCGCCCGCGCCACGGCCGAGGCCGCCGGCGTGCCGTTTTACACCGATCCCGCCCAGATGATGGACGAGGCCAAGCCCGAGGCCGTCATCATCGCCACCCCCAACGACCTGCACCTGGGCGTTGCCCGCGAGGCCATCAAGCGCAACATCGTGCCGCTGGTCGAAAAGCCGATCTCCAACGACCTCGAGGATGCCCAGGCCTTCGCCGCCGAGGCCGAGACCGCCGGCGTGCCCGTGCTCGTGGGTCAGCACCGTCGTCACAACCCCTTCGTCAACAAGGCCAAGGAGATCATCGAGTCCGGCGAGCTGGGCAAGCTCACCGTGTCGAGCTTCCACTATATGATCTATAAGAATGACGAGTACTTCGATGTCGAGTGGCGCCGCAAGAAGGGTGCCGGCCCGATCCTGGTCAACCTGGTGCACGACGTCGACCTGCTCCGCTACCTGCTGGGCGAGCCCGTTGCCGTCCAGGGCATGCAGTCCAGCGCCGCCCGCGGTTTTGAGACCGAGGACTCCGCCGTGGTCAACGTCCGTTTTGCCGATGGCGCGCTCGCAAGCATGACCATCTCCGACGCCACCGCCAGCCCCTGGAACTGGGAGGCAACCGCTCGCGAGGATCCGCAGTATCGCCCCTTCGACGCCGATGCCTACTTTATTGGCGGTACCAAGGGCGCCCTTTCGCTACCCCGCCTGCACCAGTTCTCCTACGACGGTGCCTCCAACTGGCACAAGCCGCTGCAGATGGAGATCCCGGCTGTGGACCCGGCGCTGCCGCACAAGATGCAGCTCAAGCACTTTGTGAAGGTCGTCCGCCGCGAGGTCGAGCCCGTCGTGACCCCCGCCGACAACGTCAAGACGCTCACGCTTCTCAACGCCATCAAGGAGGCCGCCGAGACCGGCCAGCTCGTCGAGCTGTAATGCCTCGAGCGCGGGCCGGGGCACGCTGAGCCCCATGCGCGCCCCTCGGTCCGCCACAAATAAGCCCCTCTTCTTTGCCCTGCGAGCAGCCTCCTGCCCGCGGGGCATTTTGCTACGTTGCCAATGATTTTTCTGGAGCGAGGGCTATTTTGCGCCTCAGCTTGGTTCGTTCGCCACGAAATGGGTCTATCTACTACGTTTAACCGACCACCCTCAACCATACCGAATTTCGCGAAATAAAAACCGCAGGTAAACGGCTTGCCAATTTTCGGAAAACCGGGGGATGGTCGACCCACACGGTTCAAACGTAGTAGATAGGCCGCTTTCGTGGTTCCGCGCCAAAACAGTCTTTTTTGGGCGAAGTGGCAGGTGGTATCCTTGGTAGCTCTGTGCTGCAAACGCACCTTAAACGCAAGGAGTTCCATGGATCTTATCGCCCAGCTCGCCCGCGAGCTCAACCTTAAGGCCGCCAACGTCGAGGCGGCCGTCAAGCTCATCGACGAGGGCAACACCATCCCCTTTATCTCGCGCTACCGCAAGGAAGCCACGGGCGGCATGGACGACGTCGCCCTGCGCGCGCTCGACGAGCGTCTGTCCTACCTGCGCAATCTTGAGCAGCGCAAAGAGGACGTCATCCTGCTCATCGGCGCCCAGGGCAAACTCACGCCCGAACTCGAGCAACAGATTCGCGAGGCCACGCAGCTCCAGCGTGTCGAGGACCTCTACAAGCCCTACCGTAAAAAGCGCATGACTCGCGCGCAGAAGGCCCGCGAGGCAGGTCTGGAGCCGCTTGCCAACATGATTATCATGCAGGCCTCGGCCAAGGACAGCGCGCTCGACGCCGCCGCGGCATACGTCAACGAGGAGGCCGGCTTCGACACGCCCGAGAAGGCGCTCGCTGGCGCCGCCGACATCGTGGCCGAGACGGTGGCCGAGGACCCTGAGAACGTCGCCGACCTGCGCGCCTTTACGCAAAACACCGCCGATATCGTCGTCGAGGCCACCGACCCCGCGGAGAAGACTCCCTACGAGCCCTACTACAACTTTGATGAGCCGCTGCGCCGTATTCCCAACCACCGCGTTCTGGCTATCGACCGCGGTGAGCGCGAGGGCAAGCTCCGCGTGCGCGTGAACGTCGACGGCGCTGCCGCCACGGCGCGCCTCGGCAGCCGCTGGCCCCGTCGCCAGGGCGTGTTCGCGCCCGTCTTTGACGCCGCTATCGCCGACGGTTACAAGCGTCTCATGGCCCCCTCGCTGGAGCGCGAGGCCCGCGCCAAACTCACCGTCCGCGCTCAGACCGAGGCCATCAATGTCTTTGCCAAGAATCTCGAGGGCTTGCTCTCGGCACGCCCCGTGCGCGGTGCCCGCGTGCTCGCGCTCGATCCGGGCTACCGCACCGGCTGCAAGGTCGCTGTCATGGACGAGACCGGCAAGCTGCTCGACCACGGCGTTGTCTACCCCACCAAGCCGCGCCACGACGTCGCCGGCACCAAGCGCGAGCTCGCCCGCCTCGTCAAGAAGGACGGCGTCAACACCATCGTCATCGGCAACGGCACCGCCAGCCGCGAGACCGAGGAAGTCGTCTCGGAGTTCATTGCCGAGCAGGCGCCCGGGCTGCGATACACCATCGTCAACGAAGCCGGCGCGTCGGTGTACTCCGCCTCCGAGCTCGCCAGTCAGGAATACCCCGACCTGGACGTCACCGTGCGCGGCGCCATGAGCCTGGGCCGCCGTCTGCAGGACCCGTTGGCAGAGCTCGTCAAGATTCCGCCCCAGTCCATCGGCGTGGGCCAGTACCAGCACGACCTTGACCAGGCCGAGCTCTCGCGTACCCTGGGCCACGTGGTGGAGGACGTCGTCAACCGCGTGGGCGTCGACGTAAACACCGCGAGCGCGAGCCTGCTGGGATACGTATCGGGCATCACGCCAAGCGTGGCCAAGAACATCGTGGCGTACCGCGAGGAAAACGGCGCCTTTACCGATCGCCGCCAGCTCAAGAAGGTCCCCAAGCTGGGACCCAAGGCGTACCTCAACGCCGCGGGTTTCCTGCGCATCAGCGGCGGCAAGAACCCGCTCGACGCGACAAGCGTCCACCCCGAAAGCTACGAGGTGGCTACGTCCGTCCTGGAGCGCGCCGGCGTTAAAGCAAGCGAGCTCAGCCGCGGCGGCGTGCCCGACATCGAGCGCCGCCTGGGCAGCATCTCGGCGCTGGCAAGCGACCTGGACTGCGGCACCTTAACGCTCATCGACATTGTCAACGAGCTCAAGAAGCCCGGCCGCGACCCGCGCGACGACGCTCCCGAGGTTGTCTTTAGCCGCTCGGCGCTTTCCATCGACGACCTGGAGCCCGGCATGGAGCTCAAGGGCACGGTGCGCAATGTCGTCGACTTTGGCGCCTTCGTCGACGTGGGCGTGCATCAGGACGGCCTCGTGCACATCTCCAAACTCGCCAACCGCTTCGTCAAGCACCCGAGCGACGTGGTGCGCGTCGGTGACACGGTCAAGGTGTGGGTCGAAAAGGTCGATCGCGACCGCAAGAAGATCTCCCTCACCATGGTGCAGGGGAAGTAAACCGCCAAAGCAAGGGTACCCCCTGTAGCAGCGTGCAAAATCGCGAGTATTCTGCAATTTCCGCCGTTCCGTATGCCCCTCAGAGACGAAAAAGCAAGAAACAGCCCCCGTTTTAGCGTCATCAGAGCCAAAACGGGGGCTGTTCCGTGCTTCAGCTAGCTGGTAAAAGCCTTTACCTTGCTGAATATTCTCATTTTTGCACGGCGCAGGCGGGGGTACCTTTGTCCACGGCAGAATATGGAAGTCAATCACCAACCTACTGGCAAGTTCGTGTCGGCAGCCCCGGCCTTTCCTTTGCCTAGCGCGACCCTCGCGAAGCGCGTGAGCGATAGGGAAAGGAAGGCCGGGGCGAACAACCCGCGGCGCAGCCAGTGTTCGCGTTACGGCAAGATATGGAAGCCCAAAGCGGCGATATCCTTGGCAAAGCCGCGCACGGTGTCGAGCGAGACCTCGTACGGGTCACGGCCGATGTTCTTACGCTTGGCCAGGATGCTGTTGGGCACCGTGATGATCTGGCAACCGCATCCTTCCGCCTGGTAAATATTGATAAGCTCACGCGTGGACGCCCACAGGACCTCGCAGTTGGGCTTGGCGGCGGCCTTCTTGACCGACTCCGTCATAAACGGAATGGGGTCGACGCCGGTGTCGGCGATGCGGCCGGCAAAGAGCGAGATGATTGACGGCGTCTCGGCGTCAACGGCCTCGACCATCTCGTCGACCTGCGCAGGCGTAAAGATGGTGGTGACGTTGACCTTGATGCCGTCGGCCGAAAGCTTGCGGACCAGCTCGGCGGTGGACTCGCCCTTGGTAGTCACGCACGGAATCTTGACATAGACGTTCTCGGCCCAGGTAGCGATCTCGCGCGCCTCGCCCTCCATGGTCTCGACGTCGTCGGCAAAGACCTCAAACGACACGGATACATCGGTGATGTGGGTCAAGACCTCTTTGGCAAACGCGCGGTAATCCGTCACGCCGCCCTTCTTCATAAGGGACGGGTTGGTCGTGAAACCCTGAACGTTGCCGTTCTCGTACATGTCGAGCATGCCCTCGAGATTTGCACCGTCAGCGAACACCTTGATTGCCATCTGCCTGATTCCTTTCGTTAGCATACGGCCGATAAACTGCTAAACACTTTACCTACGTTTATCAAGGCGTGAACTGCGGGTTTTTATCTTCTCGGCGAACGGTTTTGCAGTTTTACCATTTTTATATCGACACCCCAGCGGCAAAACGTTTTTGCTGATCATCGCGGTTGATTCCGTTCGCGGCGCAGAGACAGCGCTTCACCGGTACGTTTTCACAACCACTCCAAAACAAAAGCGGTGACGCCTCATTTGAGACGCCACCGCTTCCGTGTAGGAGCCGGTTATCGGAGCTCCGCCCGATTAGGGCTTAACGTATGCCTGGATTACTCTTCCTCAACGTGGTTAATCACAGCACCCTTGGTGTGGATGAAGTTGGGGACGAAGGCGACGATCAGAAGGACAGCAAGAATCGCGTAGACACCGGTGGTACCGAAGGCCTCGGCAGCGCGGCCAAGCGTAATACCAATGACGGAGAAATCGAAGTCGCCGAACGTAGTGTTCTTGAAGCCAAAGACGTCAAGAACGGGCAGGAGCAGGGCCGGGGCGAAGGTGATGAGCAGGCCGTTGACGAAAGCGCCAAGAGCTGCGCCCTTGCGACCGCCGGTAGCATTGCCGTAGATGCCTGCGGTAGCACCGCAGAAGAAGTGGGGAACCATGCCCGGGATGATGAAGATGCCCAGGGTAGCGCCCACGATGAACATACCGACCACGCCACCGATGAAGGATGCGACAAAGCCGAGGATGACGGCGGTGGGAGCATAGGGGAAGAAGACGGCGCAGTCGACGGCGGGGATGGCACCGGGGATCAGCTTGTTGGAGATGCCCTGGAAAGCCGGGACCAGGTCGGCAAGGATCATACGAACGCCGTTATAGACGATGGTGACACCAACGGCAAAGGACAGGGCACAGGTCAGGGCATAGACAATCACGTTGTCGCCGCCAGCGGTCTTGGTAACGACCGCAGGATCTGCGATGTAAGCGGCGAAAGCGGTAACCAGGTAGAAGAAGGCCATGGTAAGAGCCGTGGAGATGGTAGTGTCGCGCAGGAAGGCGAACTTCTCGGGAACCTCGATCTTCTCGGTGCTGTTCTCCTCGGCGTCCTTAGCAAAAAGCGTACCGACTGCAGCGGAGATGTAATAGGCGAGTGAACCGAAGTGGCCCATGGCGATTTCATCGCCATCGGTAACCTTCTCGGTGAAACGCTGACCAACGGCGGGAAGCATAGCGCTCACGAGGCCCAGGAACATGCCGCCCACGATGACAAGCTGGACATCCTGGAAGCCAGATGCCTGCAGAACGGCAGACAGCAGGCAGGCCATAAACATGCTGTGATGGCCCGTCAGGAAGATGTACTTAAACTTGGTAAAGCGGGCAATGATAATGTTCACGACATAGCCGAGAATCAGGATCATCATGGTCTGAACGCCGAGGACGCTCTGAGCCATCGAAACGACGACCTCGTTGTTGGGCACGACGCCGGTGATGTGGAAACCGGTCTCGATGAAGGTACCCAGCGGAGCAAGGTTCTCCTGAACAACAGCGGCGCCGGCGGACAGCATGATGTAACCAAGAATGGGCTTCAGGGTGCCCGTCATCACCTTGTGGGCAGGACGCTTAAGCGCGACAAGGCCCACAAAGGCAAATAGACCCATAATCCACGCTGGCTTGGTCAGAATCGATTGGATAAACTCAAGTATGGGAAGGATGGCTTGCATCTGCGCTTCCTTTCTCTCTAACGTGGGCGCGTTTCCCTCTTCCACAGGGAACCGCCCTTTTTTGTGCCGCTTTAGGCGTTAGCGGCGGCCGCCTTGATTGCCTCGAGGGCGTCTTCGCGGATCTTCTTCTTGTTCACATAGCTGCGAACGATCACGACGTTGCCGTGGAGCTCGGGGGCGAGTTCCTTAACGGTGATGAACAGATCCGGATTTGCGGAAGAAGCACCGTTCAGGTCCATAGACTCAACGTCGGCCTTGATGCCCTCCTCCTCGCAAAGCTCCTCGACTTTGCCAGCGAGCATCAGGCTGGACCCGATGCCGTTTCCGCATACGGTGATGATATGCATGGCAACCTTCCTCTCCTACACGTGACGGTTTTCCGTCTATCCAAAAGCGGCGACGCATCGCCGTGCCATTAAGGCCTAAAAGAATGAACGCATGGTCTCCAAAACCTGCTCGGGCGTATCGCATGCGCTGAGCTTGGCAACGCAGTCCTCGTCCTCGAACATCTGCGAAAGCTCCGCCAAGCAGCCAAGATGAGCCTTGGGGTCGGGTGCGCAAATACCCACGAGCACGTGAACCGGATCGAAATCCTCGTGTCCAAACGCAATGGCAGGGTCAAGCGTGACGATACAGATCCCCGCTTCACTCACATTGCCATCTGCCTGAGCGTGGGGCATGGCGATGCCCTCTTCCAAGACCATATAGGGGCCGAATTTGTGAACCGATGAAATCATGGCGTCAACATAGCTCTGGTCGCATTTGCCAGCGTCTACGAGCAACTTACCGCATGCCTTGATCGCTTCCTCCCAGTCGGAGGCCTCGACGTGGCAGGCAACAAGCTCGGGCTTAAGAAGATCGGTCAGCATGCTCGTCCCCTACTCCTCGGGCAGGATATGAAAACCAAGCGCCTGAATGTCGCGGGCAAAGCCCTTGACCGTATCAAGCGAGTACTCAAGCAAATCTTTCCCGAAATTCTTGCGCTTGGCAAGAAGGGCATTGGGGACCGTAATGATCTGACAGCCAACGGACTCCGCCTGGAAGATATTGAGGACCTCGCGCGTAGACGCCCAGAGAACCTCGGCAGCAGGCTTAACGGCAGCCTTCTTTACGGACTCCGCCATGAGGGGCAGCGGATCGACGCCGGTATCGGCAATGCGACCGGCAAAGATGGACAGAATAGAGGGGGTCTCAGCAGAGACGGCATCGACAAACTCGTCGACCTGCTCGGGCGTGAAGATAGTGGTGACATTCACCTTGATGCCGTCGGCAGAAAGGCGCTTGACCAGCGCGGCAGTGGACTCACCCTTGGTGTTGAGCGCCGGGATCTTAACGTAGACGTTGTCTGCCCAGGTTGCGATCTCGCGAGCCTCGGCTTCCATACCCGCCTCGTCGTCGGCGAATACCTCAAAAGAGACCGACACATCAGTAATGTGCTCAAGAACCGTCTTGGCAAAAGCGCGGTAGTCGGTCACGCCGCCGGCCTTCATAAGGGAAGGATTGGTCGTGAAGCCCTGAACGTTGCCATTGTCATGCATGTCAAGCATACCCTCGAGGTTAGCGCCGTCGGCAAACACCTTGATCGCCATGTTCGGTCCTTTCTCATCTAACACTATTGCTATCGAAAGCCTTCTTCTTTGTTTCAAAAGCTTTTCGGTTTTCTTTTATAAACCATTTCAAAAGCTATCGAAAGCTCAATTGTCAACTTTCCGTGAACGGTCGAATATCGGGCGTGAACGTACTTCTTTTGGGCGGCACCTTCAGAATGAGACTCTTTATAGCCCGTTTACGTGCGAACTATCTGCTACGCATGCATTTGTGACATGCCATTCCGTTCTTTTGATTCATTCGAATTTGCCTTGTTCTTTTCATATCGATACGTTATATTTCGATTACGAAAGGCGCATCTTTTACCTTTTGTTCAAAAGGAGCGGCATATGGCATCTACTTCAGACCTTTCACCGGCCGAGCGTCAGCGATTTATCATGAATTGGCTGGCCGAAAAGCCAAATATCTCGGTATCCGACATCGTTCGCCGTTTTTCGGTTTCGGAAGTCACCGCACGACACGACCTCATCTCGCTGGAATCCGAAGGCAAGCTGCGTCGCGTACGCGGCGGAGCGGTATCGCTTTCTCGCTCCAACGCAATCTCGTATCCCGAGGAGCGCATCAATGTCCAAGTCGAGGCCAAGGAAGCCATCGCCGCAACCGCAGCAACTCTTGTTGATGATGGCGATGTTCTGGTAATTGATATCGGCACCACAGGCTTTTACTTCGCTAAGGCCCTCATGGACAAGCGTGAGATCACCATTATCACCGGCGATCTTGCAATCGCGAACTACGCCAGCTTCAATCTCCCCAATGCTTCGGTAGTGCTGCTGGGCGGCTCCGTGCGCAAGGGCCACCTCTATCTCGCGGGCGCACTAACGCTCGACTGCATGAGCAAACTACATGCCGACAAGGCGTTTGTCAGTGCCGACGGATTCCACCCCGACCACGGTTTTACCGTCGAGCACGACTTCTCGGCCATGATCAAGCATATGTACCTTACCAACTCAAACCAGGGCTACATGATGGTTGACCAGGGAAAGTTCAATAAGACCAGTTTTTATCAGTCCGCGCAGATCGATGACCTCGACGGCATCATCGTTGATGGAGACGACGAGGGCATCATGACGGCGGCGATCGAGAGCAGTCGCAGTCATCCCAAGCTCTATATTGCAAAATAGCTCAAATGGCCGGGTCGCCCCCACTGCGGGCGACCCGGCCATTTATTAAATCAACCCAAAATGGCGCATCGCTGTGACAGTGCCATCGTGTGCGACATCGTCGGTCACGTAGTCGGCGACTGCCTTGACCTCGGGCATGGCGTTGCCCATGGCTACAGCCGTCTCGACGGCGGCGAGCATACCCAGATCGTTGCCGGAATCGCCAAAGCCAAAGGTGCGCGCGTTGCCGGTGCGACCCAGGTATTCCAGCGCTCGCGCCACGCCCACGCCCTTGTCGATGCCCTTGGGGCTCAGCTCGCGATTCTGACCACCGGTGTTGCACAGCTCAAACTCGCGCTCGATAAAGCCGTCATCGTTGGCTACGCGAGCCAGGTCGTACGCGTTAATGCACACCTTGCCTACGCGCAAGCGGCCATCGATGCGCATCTGATCAACGCCATGCACCACGCCGGCGCCTAGCAGAAATGACTGTTCGACACCAACTGGCTCAAGTGAATAGGTGGCACCGTTCGTCTCGAACAACGCCTCGCCGCCCGCCACAGTAATGCGACGCGCGAGCTCCTCAACAATGTCCTCGTCAAAGCAATCCTCATGCACCACGCGGCCCTCGACCTCGAGCGTGGCGCCCGCCATGGCAACGACGCCCGCGGGGTCGAGCGCACGCAAGCTATCGGCGATGAGCCACAGGGGACGACCCGTGCAGATAAACGCCTTGTGCCCTGCGTCGCGCAGACGATGAAACGCCTCGATCACCGTCTGCGAGGGACGAACCGCCGAAAAGTCCTTATCGGTCATATCGTCGGGATCGAACGACGTCAGCGTGCCGTCCACGTCAAAAAAGAGTACGGCGGGATCGGGGCACGCATCAATCATATGGGTTCCTTTCGAGGATAAGGGCAAACGAAGCATCCATCATATAATGGAGCGACGCAACCAGAGAGGTCACCCATGGAATTTTACGCAAGCTGCCCCGAGGGCTTTGAGTCCGCACTCGCCGATGAGCTTAAACGCCTCGGGCTTTCGCATGTCCGCCGCCTGAAAGGCCGCGCTACGTTTGAGGGCGAGCTCGAAGAAGGCTACCGCGCCTGTCTGTGGTCGCGCCTGGCGAGCCGCGTGTTCGCGGTGCTCGGGCGCTTTGAGGCGCAGGATGCCGATGAACTGTACGATAGCGTTTACGACATCGCCTGGGAGAGCATCGTCCGCCCCGGCGCCACCATCGCCATTACCGCCCGCGGCGTGACCGAGCAGTTGCGCAACACGCGCTTCTCGGCCCTGCGCGCCAAGGACGCGCTGTGCGACCGTCTGGCCGAGACCACGGGCCGTCGCGCCGATGTCGACGCCGCCGATCCCGATGTTCACCTGCTGCTTTCGCTGCGTCAGCGCCGCGCGAGCATCAGCCTGGACCTTTCGGGCGACCCGCTGTTCAAACGCCTACCGCCCGCAGCGACCCGCGCCGGCGAGGGCGCGCACGTGCTGCGCCCCGACTACGCCGCCCTGGTGCTGGCGCAGGTCGGCTGGACCGCACTATGCGAGCGCGAGCTGACGGCCGACGATTACGAGAACGAAGCCCTTCCCACGCTGATCGATGCCTCGTGCGCCGGCGGCGGTCTGCTGCTGGAGGCCGTGAACATTCTGACCGACCGCGCCCCGGGCGCCGCACGCGAGCGCTGGGGCTTTGAGGGCTGGCAGCTGCACGATGCCGCCCTGTGGGAGCAGCTGCTTGCCGAGGCGCGCGAGCGCGAGGCGGCAGCGCGCGAGCGCCAGGCGCGCATCGTGGCCGTGGATGTTGACCCCGCCGCCCGTAAGACCGCTGAGCGCATGGTTAAATGTGCCGGCTACAAGCGCTTTGTCGATTTTTGCGCCGCCAAGTCCGCCACCGTACTGGACCACGCGGGCGCTGTCGCCGGCGCCGCCGTGGTCGCGGATACGACCGAGACACCGCTTTCGCTCATGCACGACGCCATGACGCTGGTCGGCGAGCTGCGCCGCGCGCCCGAACTCGCTTCGGCACCGGTCGCCGCGCTCACCCACGACGGATTGCTGGCCCGCGCGCTCCACACCGAGCCCGATTGCTCGATCGCCGTCATGCCCAACAACGAAGAGGCGACCGTCGAAGTCTGGCCCTCGCTCGACCACGCCGCCGCAGCGTTTGAGGCTGCGACCGGTGCGGATGCCGAGGCCGAGATTGCGGATGCCAACGAAGTCAACGATGAAGCCGCCGCTTCCGCCATGCCCGAACCTGCCGCCACACTCGACCTGGGTGACGGCAAGCCGCTGCCCGTGCTCATCCCCGAGTCCGAGCAGTTCGCCAACCGCCTGCGCAAGGACGCACGCCTGCGCCGCAAGTGGGCCAAGCGCGAGGGCGTGAGCTGCTACCGCGTCTACGATGCCGACCTGCCCGACTACTCCGCCGCTATCGACCTGTACGAGGGTTGCCCGCAGACGCCGGGCCGCTGGCTCGTCATCGCCGAATACGCCGCGCCCAAGACCATCGACCCCGCACTGGCCCAGGCCCGTATGCTCGACATTCTGGCCATCGCGCCGCGCATCCTAGATGTTCCCGCCGAGCATGTGCACGCCAAGGCCCGCATGCGTTCGCGCGGCGGCTCGCAGTACGGCAAGCAGGGCGCCGGCAAGGGCGGCTCGGGTGAGCGCGCCAATATCGCGCGTCGTCGCCTGCCGCTCATCGAAGAGGGCGGCCTCACCTTTGCCGTCAACTTTGACGACTACCTGGATGTGGGCATCTTCCTGGACCACCGCGTCACCCGCAACCTGGTGCGCGAGCACGCCAAGCAGGCGCGCCGCTTCCTCAATCTGTTTGCCTACACCGGCACTGCCACCTGCTACGCGGCCGATGGCGGCGTCGAGGAGACCGTGACGGTCGACCTCTCCAATACCTATCTGGACTGGGCCGAGCGCAACATGCGCCAGAACGGCTTTGTGGGGCCTCAGCATCATTTTGTGCGCGACGACGTGCTCGCCTGGATTCGCGACCAGCGCCAGACGCGCAACCGCTGGGACCTGATCTTTGTCGACCCGCCCACGTTCTCGAACTCGTCCAAGATGGGCCGCCGCACCTGGGATGTCCAGCGCGACCATGTTGAGCTTTTGGCTGGCGTATCGCGCCTGCTCGCGCAGGGCGGCCATGCCATCTTTAGCTGCAACCTGCGCGGCTTCCGCCCCGAAACGCGCAAGCTCGCCCGCGCGGGCGTGGTGCTGGAGGACATTACGGCGCAGACCATCCCCGAGGACTTCGCGCGCAACCAGAAAGTGCACCACTGCTACATCGTGCGCCGCCTGCCCATCGAGGACGCCATGGCCGAGGTCGGCTTTAGCGCCGAGGAAATTGCCGAGCGCGTCGAGGAACTGCGCAACCCCGAGGCCCGCAAGACACGTGCGGCAGTACCCGCGCACGCGCAGGCCGGCAACGGCAAGTCCAACTTTGCCGGCAAGCCCTTCCCCGCCGGCAAGCCCAAAAAGAAGAAGTTCTACGCCAGCAAGCCCAAGGGCAAATAACAAAGTTGCTGTGGAATACGGACTGTTTTGCCTGGAATTAGGCAAATTTAGACCGTATTTCACCGCAACTCATATTGGGATGGTGGTTGGCGATCTAGCCTTGGATGACCAATCGGTAACCAATACCCACGTGCGTCTGGATATAGCGCGGATGCGCGGGGTCGGACTCGATCTTCTTGCGCAGCGTGCCCATAAAGACGCGCAGGCTCGCCAAGTCGCTCTTGGTCGCCGTGCCCCAAATCTCGTGCAGGATAAACTGGTGCGTCAACACCTTGTCGGCGTTGTGCGCCAGCAGACACAGGAGCTTGTACTCGATCGGCGTCAGGTGCAGTTCCTCGCCATCCATCATGGCAATGCCGGCATCAAAATCGATATGCAGCTCACCGGTATCGAACGAGCCCTCGGAGGCAACGCCGCCCGTTTGCGCATACGAAAGGCGCCTGAGCGTCGTGCGAATGCGCGCGAGCAGTTCCTCGACCGAAAACGGCTTGGTCAGGTAGTCGTCGGCACCAGCATCGAGCGCGCGGATCTTGTCCGCGTCCTCGCTGCGCGCCGAGACCACGATGATCGGCATGCCCGACCACGTGCGCACCGACTCCACCACCTTGACGCCGTCCATATCGGGCAGGCCCAGATCGAGCAGCACAATGCTCGGCGCCTGCGACGAGGCGGCGGCGATGGCAGCATGTGCGGTCTCCACGGCCATATGGCGCAAGCCGTGCGCCTCGAGCGCGGCGACGATAAGGTTGCGGACGGCGGGATCGTCCTCAACGACCAAGATGAGCGGTTTCACGGCAGAGTTCGGCACAGCGCTACTCCTTATCAAACGAAACGTCGGCGGCGGGAAGCTCAATCGTGAAGACCGAGCCGTGCGGATCCGCCGCGGCAACCTCTATGCTACCGCCATGCGCCAACGCAATGGAGCGGCAGAGCGAAAGCCCCAGGCCCACGCTGCGGTGACTGTCAGCCAAGCCGTGGTTGGCGGTGTAGAACGACTCAAAGATGCGCTCGCGGTCCTCGGGAGCAATGCCCGGGCCGTCATCGGCCACCGAGCACGCCACGCGTCCATCGCCGGCGTCAATCGAGATCACGATATGCGAGCCTGCGGGCGTGTAGGTAATGGCATTGTTCACCAGGTTTACCACCAGCTGCACCATCAGGCGCGCATCGACATTGACGAGCGCCGGCTCATCGCTCGCCACCACCTTAAGGTCGTGCTCGCGCACGGCCGGATTTACATGGCGCAGCGCCTCCTCGACGATATCGTCCATAAGCTCGAGCGTGGTCGACAGATGCATGCCGCCGCCCTCGAGTTTGGTGATGGCGAGCAGGTTCTCGACGGTGGCGTTGAGCCACAGCGCATCCGAGCGAATGGATAGCAGCAGGCCGCGGCGCGTCTGGGCATCGAGCACCGCGGTGCCGGTCGAACCCTGATCGAGCAGCACGTCGGCATTACCCGAAATACTGGTAAGCGGCGTGCGCAGATCGTGCGAGATGGAGCGCATCAGATTGGCGCGCAGCTGCTCATTTTTGGCAAGCACCGCCGCCTCCTCGCGGGCCTCCATGGCGCGGGCGCGATCGAGTGCCAGCTCGCCTTCGCTCACGATGGCATCGGCAAGTGTCCGCTCCTCGTGCGTCAGCACGTCGGGCTCGGCAACGATAGCCAGCACGCCCACCACCGAGGCGGGATCGCCCGCGCGCACCATGGTGTCGCCCGAGCGCACGGTCAGGTAGATGCCGTAGAACGCCGAGCCGCCGTAGGTGGCATCGAGCGGCGTTCCCACATAGGCGGACGCCGAGAGCCGCGGCGGCATCTGCGGCGCCAGTTCATGCACCGGCGCGACATCGCCCACGGCCGTGTATGTCGCACGCGGCAGCAGGTCATCGCCCTCGGCGTCGGCGCTGTACCACACGACAGGACAGCCCGAAAGACGCGCCAGCTGCGTGGCCATGGCGTGAACGATCTGCTGCTTATCGGCGCAGCGCTGCAGCATGCGGTTGGTCTCGAGCACCATCTGCGTGCGGCGGTCGCTGGCGGCGGCCTGCGCCAAGGCGCGGCGCAGGGCCAACGCAATCGAGCTCGACACGAGCGAGACCGCAAACATAATGAAGAACATGCCGGGATAGACGCGGTCGATAAACGACAGCGAGTAGCGCGGGTCGACAAACAGGAAGTTGTAGAGCGCCACGGCGGCAGCCGAACTCAGCAGGCAATACAGGCGGCTCCAGGTAAAGAATGCGCACAGCTGCACGGCGAACACATAGACGATCATGATGCTCGGCGCGAGCCCCGGATGGTCGAGCAGCGCGCCCACAATCGTCGCCGCAGCTAGCAGCCCCGCCGATACGCAGGCGTCATACAGAGGGCTGCGACGCGTCAGCGTTGTACGCCGCCACCAAAAGTTCTCGGCAATATCGCCGTCCGCACGGACGTCCATCAGCGCCCCGCCCCTCTCTCAAAAACAAAAACCACCACAAAGGGGACTGGCACCTTTGCGGTGGTTGCCTCCTTGTGGTGGTTCCAAGTGTATAGCCTTTGCAGCCTGCGGTCGTTAGACAAACAGCAGACGTCGACTACGGGCGCTCGTCGGGAGCCAGACGCTGCATCTTGCTCACGGCCTTAAACTTGGTGAACAGCGGCACGTACTCAAAGCTCACGTTGGAGTTCTCCAGGCCGTACCAGCGCGCAGGCGTGCCGGCGGCACGGCGGATGATGTACTTGAGCGTGATGGCCGTACGCTCGCTCGGCTCCACGTCGCTTTCGGGTGCCAGCAGCTTGCGGATCATGACGAACTTGAACGTACCGATGTTGCCCGGGTCCTTGTAGACCGAGTAATCGTGCGTCTGCGCCGGCAGCTCGCCGCTGGCAGCCAGGTCCTGAACAACCTGGCGCAGGTAGGCATTGACGCGCTGGTTGATCTTGTAGCCCAGGTACAGATGCACGCGGAACACGTAGTCGGTGCCGAACGTCTCGACCGAGTAGGCAAAGGTATGCGGCTCGTCCATGGTCTCGACATTCACGAACCACCAGGCGCGAGCGCGCTTGGGGTGCTTATCCAGGATGGAGTAGACGATATCGCGGTCGATATAGTCGGTGTTGGTGTCCTTGGTCAGGTACACGATATTGTCGCTCATGAGCTCGTAGCGATCGTCGTCGCGCAGGCGCTTGAGCTGCGGCAGGTAGCTGCGCAGCGGCAGCAGCGTAAACTGGCGCTGCTCAACAGCCGTGCCGTTGTACCAGCACACCATGATGCCCATGATGAGTGCAGCCATGAGAATGGTGAAGTAGCCACCGTGGAAGAACTTGGTGAGCGAGCTCACAAAGAAGAAGCCCTCGAGCAAAAGGAAGAAGGCGGCAAAGATCCACGGCGCGACCTTGAGATTGCGCTCCACGTGCAGATAGAAGAAGAGCAGCATTGTCGTGCACATCATGGTCAGGGTAATGGCCAGGCCGTACGCGGCCTCCATGTGCGCCGAGTTCTGGAACAGCAGCACCACGACGACGCAGCCCACGAGCATGACGTTGTTGACCATGGGGATGTAGAGCTGGCCCTTGGTCTCGGCAGGATAGAAGACCTGCATATGCGGCATGAGGTCCAGGCGGCTGGCCTCGGACACCAGCGAGAATGCGCCGGTGATGAGCGCCTGCGAGGCGATGATGGCCGCGACGGTGGAAAGGCCGACGGCAAAGGGGCGCAGACCCGGGGCGAGCATCTGGTAGAAGGGGTTGAGGTCGGCGATACCCATGAGCTCCGGGTTGCCGGCGTTGTTGATAAGCCACGCGCCCTGGCCCATGTAGGACAGCAGCAGGCAGCACTTAACGAACGGCCAGGTGGCATAGATGTTGCCGCGGCCCACATGGCCCATGTCGGAATAGAGCGCCTCGGCACCGGTGGTAGCGAGGAAGCAGCTGCCCAAAATCATGATGCCCGCATGGTTGTTGGGGCTCAGCAGAAAAGCGATGCCACGCAACGGGTTGAGGCACAGCAGCACCGCGGGATACTGGCAGACAAAGAACAGGCCCGTGCCGCCCAGGAACAAAAACCACAGCGTCATGATGGGGCCGAAGGCGTGACCGATCTTGGCCGTGCCGATGCGCTGCACCAAGAAGAGCGCGATGATGATGGCAAGCGTGATGGCGACGACACGACCCTGGTCGTCACCGAGCACGGCATGGACCGCCGGGATGGTGCGCAGGCCCTCGATGGCCGTGGTGACGGTAACGGCAGGCGTCAGGATGCCGTCGGCGAGGAGCGCCGCGCCGCCCAGCATGGCGGGGATGATGAGCCACTTGCCGCAGCGCTTGACCAGGCTGTACAGGGCAAAGATGCCGCCCTCGCCGTGGTTGTCGGCGCGCAGCGAGATCAGCACGTACTTGACGGTCGTCAGCAGCGTGACCGTCCACACGACAAGGGAGAGCGCGCCGAGCACGAACTCCTGCGTGACGCTTCCGATGCCGCCGTTGCCGGCAACGAGCGCCTTGGTTACATACATGGGGCTGGTGCCGATATCGCCATACACCACGCCCAGCGTGACGAGCATCGCCGAGATGCTCACAGGAATCGCAGCGTGCGAGGCTACTTCCTTTGCCTTTTGTTCCATAAGCCGGTTTCCTCCCAATTTTAACGTTCGACGGGATTATATGTAATCAGCCCATATTTTAATGGCACCGTTTTCCCAGCTAGATAAACATTTATGCGGCCTTTAGGCCACCGCGGCGATATGGAATGTGACAAAGGGATGCCCCCTTTGTCACATTCGTCATTTTCCGAGCCAGTTTTTGAACCACCACTCCATAGAGCGGCTCATCTCGGCCATAAAGGGACTCGTGTGCTTACGGGTGTAGATATCGACGACGCGCTCGCCCACCTCGCGGGCGTGCGGGCGAAACATCGCGTCCATCTCGGCCACCTGCGCATCCAAGGTCGCGGCGTCGGCGCGACAATAACGCTCCTCGTGCACCAGGTTCACCACGGGATGCGCGATCGCCGGGCGCTCCTTGCGGGGCGTGCCGATGATGAGCATCGACAGCGGCATGGTATAGGGCGGCAGATCGAGCAGCTCGGCGACTTCCTCGGCATTCTCGACGATATCACCGATGTAGCAGCTCCCCAGCCCCAGGGCCTCGGCGGCAACCACGGCGTTTTGCGCGGCGATCACGGCATCCTGGGCCGCGATCGCAAAGTCGCCCAAACCCGGCGCGCGGCGGGGCGCCTTGCCCGTGCGCTCGACAAACTCGGGCTCAAAGCAGCCCACGTGCTCAAACAGATCGATCCACTTGGCATAATCGACCACAAATATAAGTGCCCAGGGCGCCTTGGCGATCATGGGCTGGTGATCGCACAGGTCGGCCAGACGATCCAGCGTAGCCTGCTCGCGAATGCTCACGATGGAATACATCATCATGGCGCCTGCCGACGGCGCACGACTCGCCGCATGCAAAATCGCCGCCCGCTGCTCGTCGGTCACCGCCACGGGGCGGTCGTCGTCATCACGCGCGAAGGCACGCGTGGAGGAACGGTGCTCCAACGTGTCCAGCACCGCGTTGCCCGTGGTCTCGACCGGATAGCCGTACGTATCGACCGCCGCTCCATCGCCGCCCATGTCCGCCTTGCAAACCTGCTCGCTCATCGCCCTACCCTCGCCATTTCTTTAAGAAGCCTTTACGTTTCCGTGTAATTCCCGTCCATTATCGCGCAGGTCGCCGCTACATTGCGCAACACCGCCACGCACGCGCGTTATTATGGCTGGTTGTTGTGCGCAGTCACCAAATGCAGCGCATATCTTGGTAACAATCGGGTAAACCCCCGCTTTCGTAGGTTTTAGTTTGTGAGGAGTCTCAGCATGTTCGCTGCCGCCATCTCGCTCGTCGGTCTTGCGGCGACCGTCTACCTTGTCTTGCGCGAGGCCAAGGCCATTCGCGCTCAGTCGGGCACCGTCGCCAAAAGTGCTCTTGGGTGGAGCGTCGCCTTCGGCCTGTTCCAGGTCTTTTTGACTATTTGGGGCGCCGTGGGCCTCGTCGCTCAAAACGAGCCGCTCGCCTTTGTGATGCTCATCCTGACCAACGCCATTCTCACCGGATGCGCTTGGGCCAGCATCGCCCGCGACCGCTTCGCCCCGCGCGTCTTTGCGTTCGCCGAGCCCGACGCCCCCGCCCCCACCGGCAAGCTCGCCCGCCTGCGCGGCGCCTTTGTGGGCAAACCGCTCGTCGCCGCCGTCTTGTGCCTACTGCTCGCCGGCGTCTTTGCGCTGCTGGGCATGGAGGTCTCGTCCAACCACGACTTTACCTGGGTCTACCCCCTGTGCATTCTGCTCGAATGGGCCATTATCACCGTGCTCATGGTCGGCTTGTTCTTCCTATTCCAGCGCCACGGCGCAGCTCCCGCGGTCCTGGCCTTTGCCCTCTTTGTCCTAGGCATTGCAGAGTTCTTTGTCATCACGTTTAAATCCATGCCCATCCAGCCGGGCGACCTTTCGGCCATCTCCACCGCCGCCGCGGTCGTCGGCAACGGCTACACCTTCTCGATCTCGCTGTTCTGCGTGCTGTCCATGGGCTTTACCGCCATCGCCATGCTGCTGTGCGAGTACGCCGGCCTGGTGGCACCGCACCGTCAGAAGGGTGCCGCCAACGCCAAGCGCATGCTGCTCACCAACCTGCTCGTGGCAGTGCTGTGCCTGGGCGGCGTAACCGCGCATGTCACGCTCATCGACTACTACAACACCCTCGGCATCACCGTCTACACCTGGCGCCCGCTCGAGAGCTACTGGCGCGAGGGCTACCTGCCCGCCTTTATTAGTGCAGCGCAGTCCATTAAGCCGCCCAAACCCGCCGACTACTCCGTCGACGATGCCAAGGCCACGCTCAAAAAATACGCCAAGGCCTACGACAAGTCCGACGCGGCCAAGAGCGACGAGCGCGCCGCCGCAAAGGAGCAATTCGACAGCGAGAAGCCCACGGTCATCGCCATCATGAACGAGACCTTCTCGGACCTGTCCATCTACCAGAACATGCGCGCCGGCTACGAGGGCCCGCAGTACTTTAAGAACCTGTCCAACTGCCTCAGCCGCGGCAAGCTCTACGTGAGTGCCTACGGCGGCGGCACCGCCAATACCGAGTTTGAGTTTATGACCGGCAACTCCATGGCCAACCTGGGTTCGGGCGTGTACCCCTACACCATCTACAACATGGAGACGACCGGGAACCTGGCAGAGCAGTTCAAATCGCTCGGCTATTCCACCACGGCCATGCACCCCAACCACGCCACCAACTGGAACCGCGAGAACGTCTATAAGGACTTTGGCTTTGACCAGTTCCTGTCCATCAACGATTTCCAGGGCGCCGATACCCTGCGCGGCATGGTGACCGACCAGGCTACCTACGACAAGATTCTGGAGCTGCTCGACCAGAACGCCGACCCGCAGTTCATCTTCGATGTGACCATGCAGAATCACTCGGGCTACGACACGGGCCTGCTGCCGGCAGATAAGCAGATGCACCTCAACATCGACACGACCAATCTGGACGCCAAGACCGTCGAGGACGGCACGCTGTCCGATGTCGACGAGTACGTCTCGTGCATCGAGCAGTCCGACCAGGCGCTGCGCTACTTCCTCAACGCCTTGAGCAGGCTTGACCGCAAGGTGGTCGTGGTGTTCTGGGGCGACCATCAGCCGTTCTTCCCGTCCAAGTTCAACGATAAGTGGTTTACCGGCGAGGATGATGCCACGCACCAGGAACGCCTGTGGCAGACTGACTACATCATCTGGGCTAACTACGACGTTGCCGGTTGCGACCAGACGAGTGAGGTCGACGACCTGTCCACCAACTACCTGTCCACCCAGCTGATGCAGCTGATCGGCGCCCCGCTTTCCGACTATCAGAAGGCGCATATGACACTGCGCGAGTCGCTGCCCGCCATCAACTCCGTGGGCTACGAGGACGCCAGCCTGCGCTGGGCGCTCTCCTCCAACGTCACCGGTGACGACGCCGCAGCCGCAGCCGCCACCAAGGCGCGTGAGGATTACGCCAAGATGCAGTACTACGAAATGTTCCGCGACGGCAAGAACGTCTACACCGAGCACTTCCAGACCGAGGCCAACGAGACCGACCCCAACCTGGCGCCGGGTACAACCAAGATCAAGTAGCGACACGTCTTAACTGGTTCGTCTGCCCGGCGGCGCGGAACGTAAGGCTCCCTGCTCGGACAGTCCTGCTCGCACGGAGAGCACATTAAGTGCTCTCCGGCTCGTGCGGAACTCGCGATTAACCTTACATTCCGCGTCGCCGGGCAGACGCCTCGGTGTTGAAGCGCGGCTTGTCATGAAAGCATCCGCAACATATATAAGTTGAAGGCCACATTAAGTGGCCTTCTTTATATTCGGAAAGTGTGTCCCGGAATCTGCCTTCGGAATGGGACGCAGTTTCCGCTTGAGGGCCTGTTGGGAAAGCGCATCCCACTTCAAGAGTAAATTCCGGGTCGCACTTTCCGCTAAGGCTCTCAACCGGAAAGTGGGGACCACTCTGAGCGCCGATTCTGGGACACACTTTCCGAAACCCCGCCCATCCGGAAAGCCCGTCCCACTCCGAATACATCCAGGCATGAAATCATCAGCTTATTAGGCCTTCTATCAATAAAGAGACACCCTCCTGGGCGGCGGGCGTTGCGTTTAGAAGATGGACCTAGCGCTTATCCCTCCGGGACAAAAGTAGCGCGGCTATAAAAGCGATGCTGGCAAGAGTTAGCAAAACTAAAAGCAACGTGAGCGTGTTGTCGCCCGTTGCCGCCAGACCAAGCAAGCCGGGCTTCTTGCTATCAGCAGACTGCACGGGAATCTTCTCGCCATCGTCCTCGGCGGTAATCTCCCAGCGAATGGTCTTGTTTGCGTCGGCAAGCTCGTTGCCCACCGACGTCGGAACGCTTAGCTGCAGATTAAGCACCGTGCTGTCATCGCTCGTAAACGTGGCGATTTGCGTGGGATAGGCGAACACGCTGCCCGGTGTTCCTGTCTGGAGCCAACCTGCAGAGGCATCGCCCACAGTCGCCGTTAAGGTGATGGGCGATAGCAGATGTGCCGTCTCGTGATCGACAACAGCCCGCACAAACACACGTACCTGGGACTTTACACCCGTGGTACGAACCCCAATCTGTTGCTCGCGTACATCGCCGGGCATTAGATCTTTAAAGGCTGGAAACAGATCGGGCTCCCCCGAGGAGACCGTCGCTCCCGATACCGTTAGCTGGCGTGCATTTCCGTCATAGGCAATCGTGGGAACGTCAGCAAACGCACGTGCAGGAACGGCAAGCGCGATAAGGCAGACGATTGCCGCCATCACGCAGCGCAAGGAACACACAACGTCTTTACGAATCGGAGAAGCCATACCTACGCACCTCCATGCGGCGGCACCAGCACGCCATCCTTGACTGTACAGCCCCATGCCTCTGCAACTGCATCGTCGGGCGTGGATTGAATTGCTTGGGTCGAAATGTCAACGACCAGGTTCTTCCCATCTGCCTTCTGCTCAGTCACGCTCTTGATGAGCACATCGGTTTTGCCCATCGGAGCAACGGGAGACGTCCAGTAGTAGTACCCGTCGGACGCGACAACCCAAGACGAGGCGGTGTTGGAAGCAGATGCCTTGGACACACTGCCCCAGTCAATGACGTAGTCGGTGCCGGCAACTGGCTCATCCCACAGGCGTGCGCCATCCTGGTCCTGCCAGTAGATATCCACTGCAGCACGAATATAGGCGGGCGCGGTACCCGTGTTCTTCGCCTTGACATCGCTTTTCACTTTGCCGTTGAGCGTTTCCTGAACCGATGGCGTCACCGATCCGATGCCGAACTGGTTGACCAGCACGCCCGTAACCGAAAGCCAGGCCAACGTGCCTGCCGTACCGGCCAGGAGGATAACCCCCACCAGCAAGGCGATGATGCGCTTGCGCTTGGACATGCTAATCCTCCTTCTTTGCTACGTTGCCGTTGCTCCAAACGTTATGGGCACGATCGCTGCCGTCGATCCATTTGTCGTTCACACGCGTGTTCGTGCAGGTGAACGTGGCATCGTTCGCGCTCGATGCAGACGAAATCGTCAGCTCGGCAGTTTTACCGGGCGCCTTGCCCGGCGTGCTCAGCTCACCCTGGTAGCGCCATGCCCAAGCCGTATCTTCCTCGACGGTATAGATGCCAGCCGGAGCGGCGAACTGCACGCTGCCGACATAGCAAGTTTCACCGTTTTCGTCGCGCTGCTCGCTAACTTTCACCTCGACCATGCGCGTCTCGGCAGGAGAATCCTGCGACATCTTTCGCGTTACCTTAAAGCGGAACGTTTGCCCCATAGCGCTGACATCGGTCGTCTTTTTAACGATCGTCAGCGCATGAGTCTGGGCAAAGTTGAACACGGCTTTGCCGGGGCCCTGATCGCCCTCGCCCGTCTTCTTGGACTCCAGACGGTTGGCCAGGTCGAACGAGCCGTCACCCGAACCAAGGCTGTAGAGCGAGACAAACTTGCCGTTTACGGGCTCTTCCGCCACAGAAACACCCTCTGTACCAGGCCCGTAGCTTGCCCGCATTACCGTAACGGTCAGCCGCGTTCCCATAAACGGCTTGGCAAAGCAGACCTTAAACGGCGCCTTGTCGGCACTGTCATCGACGGTGTTGGCGGCGGCGGGATCGAGCAGCCACTTAAGCTGGGCGGTCATGGTTTCGGACTTCGCGGGATCAGACGTATCTTTGGCAACCACGCGATATGTAACGGGATACAGGTCCATGTCGCCCTTAATTGGCTCGTCCTTAAACACATCCCAAGGCTTCGTATCACCATCGGCGCCCACATATCGCCACTCCAAGAAGAGCTCACGCATATCGCCATTGGCGGCCGCACGCTCATCGAGCAGCGCGACGATCTTGGAATGGGCGTCCGGGTCGTATGCCACGGACTTTTGCTCCATCATGGGATTCCCGCTGTTGTCATAGACGGGGCGGCCGTTCTCATCCATTTTGGGAACATCAACCGTATAGACGAAGCCGGACTTGCCGTCCTGCGCACGCTCGTCGCCCGAGTCGACCGTCGCCGTAAAGAGAACCGACCCGTCGACACCGTGATAGCGCACCTTATGCGGCGCAATCTTGTACACCGCAGTGTACATCGCGCTCTTAAAGGGCTCATTGCCCTCGAGGGGATACTTGTCGTCACCGGTCATCAGGGTGTACTTGTTATCGGATTCATAGTCACGCGACCAGCCGACAAAGTCGTACTTGGTGCCATCCTTGCCGACAACCTCAGTTGCAGCTTTTACCTCCAGCGAAATTTGATCACCAGAGTCGGTCCGCGAAAGATAACGCACAGAACCGGGGTCATCCAGATTGGCATCGATATTCGATTGAACACGCACCGCGCTGGCGCGGTAGACCGGATACAACTCCATGGGGGCCTTGACCACGGTGCTTTTATTCACCATGGAAACGTCGTCCGACCAAACGACATAACCGTTGCCAGCTACCGGCTTAGTTTCCGTCCAGCCCACGAAGGCATTGTATGCGTTTGTTGCAGCATCGATATCGCCGACGTTATACGTTGGCAGCGGGATGCCGTCCTTAAGGCTGCCGAGAGAATCGCCCTGCTGGGCTACCTTACCGTCCACATCCCTGGCATTGAGATGGTACACAACCGCCAACGGCGAATAGTACGCCACAAATGTATAGGCCCCGCCGGGTTCCACCTGATGGGAATACGAGTTATCGCCGTTAGGTTCGATGTCTTCAACTTCGCCATTCGGAAGCTCGATCTCAACCTTCTGCAACTTATACAGCTCACCGCCTGCTTTATAAACCGGAGTCGTGACGTCAGGGGTCACCGTTGCCGTAGCAGGGTCGGTGCCCGCGTTGATAACGGGATCGATGTCGTACCTAGGCACATTAACCTTGTCCGTGCCCTTAAAACCGGCGCGATACAGGTTGGTGGTGTACCTAACATCGTACTTCGCGTACACCGGATAGGCATCCTGCCACTGGGTGACCTTAAAATCTGGTTTCACCAGATACGGTTCGGCCTTATCCGGGTCAGAAGTGGTGAAGGAATCGCCCTCGACATCGTAGATATACTTCCAGACGTCAGAATCCCTCTGGACCTCGGCGGTCGAAATCCAGCCCAGGAACTTATAGCCCGGCACGGCCATGTCGGCATCGGTCGGGGAAGCTTCGAGGGTCAGGGGGCTCTCATACGATCCCTTCTCACCATCTTCTGGCTTTTCGGCCACTTTAACCGACTTATTAACATGCGGGTAGTAATACGTGAACGTCGGATCCGCCCCGTTCACCTTGGTCTGCAGCAAGTTACTCTCATAGCGCCGCGTGGCAGTCCTCACGACATTATCGCCCTTGTTGTAGAAATTAACGTCCGTGGTAATCATCGCGCGAACGTAGTACTTCTTATCTGTACGCACCATGCTCTCGATGGGATTTTTCACATATGTCCAATATTCACCATCGCGCTCAAGCGTCCAAAAATTCAGGCGATAGCGATCATTCACCGGTTTGACCGTTACGTTCAGCGAAGCCGAAGTCCAAGTATCGCTTAGCGTTGCAGCGCCTGGAAAATCGGTATCGGCATAGAGGTTTTTTAGAGTATCGGCTCCCGTATCGTTTTTAACGTTGTGCGAGTACGCGTTAAGGGGACTCACGACAAGGGTTTCCTTCGTGAAGCGCGTGCCACACGTTTCATAACTATCCTTTATACCGTGGTCAACATGCTCCGGGCCCCAGTGGACGACGTTTTCACGCACGAAGGTACTACCGACGTTTTCCTCAAAGGGCGTTTGATAGCGATTCCAAACGGAACAAAGTAGCTTGCTGTCCGTAAACTCATGGTTGGTATAAGCCCGAACGTAATAATCCACTCGGTACTCAAAGCGGGCGATGTAGGTATGTGGCACAGTTAGATCGACATCGGCAGGGAGTGTGTAGCTGGGGTCACGGCTTACGCGCACCTCGACCTGGGACCCATCGGCGGCCTGCTTGTTTTCATGCCAACCCAGGAAGCGGTAGCCGTCGGGCAGCGCACCGTCCTCAGATAAAGGTTTGTTGTCCACGTCGCACACCTGCACCGTGTACACACCGGTGCCATCCTCGGCAGTCTCAACCTTAACGACAGTTTTGCCCACGCCCGCGCGCTGGGTCTTATCGTCAAGCTCATCCCGCTCATTGCCCTCAAACACCGTCATGATGTTCGACACATAGTCGGTGTACACCGGATAAAAATCGGTAGGGCCAAGCACAGTGATCTCAGCGCCGGCAGGATAGAACGCACCGGCGTTTTTTAGCTCGGCAAGCTCAGGCGAGGTAATGGCCGCATAGCCGCCATGCATCTCGGCCTCACCGCTCGGCTGCGTCGTCCAACCAATAAAGGTGGCGCTGGCAGATAGAGCGCCGCGGTCCGCAGGGGCAACCGGCGTTAAACCGACACCATAGCGGTACCAATCCGTCGACTTGTCGTGCGCCTCGCCGCTCTGCCACGAGAGCATCTCACCCTTGACGTTATAGAACAGCACCTGCGCCTCGTACGAAGCGATAAACAGGTCATTGCCCTTAAAACCGTCGACCCCCTTGGCATTATCGGCGGTATAGGTCGACGTATGCTCGTGTGCCTCGCTCTTCTGGACCTGCTTGCCAGCAGCCACAGCATCGGCATCGGTCTTGCCGTCAAACCAGCTGTTGTCTTGTCCAATTCGATTCACACGCACATCGGACTCGCGGAACCAGCCCATGAAGCGATAACCGCCGTTGGCATCGGTCAAGCCCTTGGGCTTTGCGGAGGTATCCTGCCCAAACGTCACCGATGTATCGCCCTGGGCCAAGCCCTGAGCCGTTCCCGCCAGCACGGCACTCACGGCAAAGGTATACGGATCCGAGGTCGCCTGATCAATACCGAGTTTGGTTGCCTCGATGGTCGCGATGCCTGCACCGGGAAAATCAATCGTCGCCTTAACGCTCTGGCCATGCACGGGAATATTCAGTTTGTAGTCCATCGCCCACTCATTGAAGTGCGAGCCACCCAAGGCCCCGTTGTTAGCAGTCGAGCGCTTGGTGCCGGCACAAAAGTCGTAGTCGTGCTCTTCCCACAGCTCGCGCGTGGTGTAGCGCTCGTCATCCCATGGACCATAGCCATCACCCTTGGTGGTGCCATCGCCGCCAAACGAGGGGATTTTCTTTTTGGCAGGGTTGCCCTGGCTGTTGCCAGAAAGGCTCACGCTCGGCTTAAAGTAGCACTCGGTGACCGTGGCATCATCCTTGTTGGCACGCGCGGCAATGCCGCCCAGGTTCACATCGTTTTGAATGATGGGGATCACGGCGATGGGATTGTACTGACGCGAGCTCAAGTCACCCGCAAAATGGCTTCGAACGAGCTCGTTGCCCTTTTCGGTTAGAATACGACCCGCCAAGCCACCCGTCCACGCGCGCGTCACGGCGACGACGCCCACGTACGACGCGGCATAGCTGTAGCACTGCGCCGTCGAGAAGCAGTCGATAATCTTGGCCTCGCCCGCCATGCAGCCCACAAAACCCGAGGCGTACACGTTGTTGCCGCCCAGGGCGCCAATGGCCACGTCGTACTTATTGGTGACGTCGGTCATGCCCTTCTCGGCAATCGAGCCGTCGTCCTTACGCGTCGGCGTCACGCGACAGTACTCGATAGTCGAGTTCTTAACGTAGCCGGCAAACGCCGCCATATACAGACCCTCACCGCCGAGCGCCTGCACGCCCGAGGTCGTATTGTTGACGGCACGGCCGCCACGGACCTCGCAGTTGTAGAGGGTGCAGCCGTCGAGCTCGCCGGCGATGAGACCGCCCTCAAAGCCTGCGTTGGTAATGAGGTTGAGAGCATTGTTGGCGCAGGTCACGTGCAGCGTGCTCTCCATGACCATAACGTTTTCGAAGCGCGTATTGACGGCCTTGCCCACGATAATGCCACCGCGGAAGTCCGCCCACACGTTGGCGTCCTTGACCAGGAAGTTTTTGATGGTGGCACCGTTGGTCTCGGCAAAAAATCCCGTATCGCGCTCGGGGTCAAAAGCGTCTTTATCGTAGTTCAGGCCCTCAACGGTGTGGTTTTGGCCATCGAACACGCCCTTAAACGGATGCTCCTTGTTGCCAAACGACAGATGCTTAACGGTGTACGAGACAATGGTCTTCATGTCGTCATCATTAAGCACGATATCGTTATCGAGATAAACGCGCCAGCCGGACGTATCGCGCTCACGCGATAGCGCCACGCACGCCAAAAAGTCGTTCGCATTTTTGATGTGATGTTCGTTTTTGTTCTCGGGCACGTCCTCGGCATGCACCACCGTTGGCAGTGCTATAACGCAGCAAAGGACAATCGCCGCGACGGCAACCAGCCTGCTAAGCATGCCCCGGTTTATGTTCTTAATCTCCATGGGCTAGTTCGCCTCCGGCCAGCCCACGACGTCGAGCACGTCGAGGACGGTATCGTTTGCCTGCTGGTTTTTGGCCTGCACGGCCTGGACGTCGATATCGAGCCTGTATGAGCCGCCGCGCGCGGCATCGTGGTAGTCGCCCACAAATCGCAGCGAGTCCATGAGGCTTTCCGTCATGGAGCCGGGGTCAAGCACGCCGCCACGTCCAGCCAATCCGCGGTAGTAGTACCACCCGTCGCCGCCATCGATCCACGGGGACCCCTCGCCCGCGTTTACGTTAAACGCAACGTTGCCCGAGGCATCCGCGCTCGAACCGTCGGGCGCCACCGATACCATACGCAGGCGCGCGCGAACGTACTCAGGCTGCGCGCCGACGTTCTCCACGCGCACGATGCGGCTGATGTCAGAGCCCCCGGCCTTGGTGTCGGGATAGTCCCCGTGCTCGTTGGCCTCAAACGGAATCTCCTCGCCCCGCTCGTTTAGGGTGTATTCGCAGACTCGTACCTTCACGCTGCCAAACGATAGGACGTTGTTCGCCGGAACCATATCAACGGTAAAAGCCAGCGTGCCACACAGGCACGCCAGGGCCAACAGCGCAATCGCGGCAAGCGCCAAGGTGCGTTTCTGATTGTCGGAAAGATTGTTGAGCATTACGTTCGCCAATCGTCGATCAAAGGGGGACCGAGATCCCGACCCGAAAATGGGGATGGGGAGCGGGTCGGGATCTCGGTGGAGGGGGTGGGATTACTTCAGGCCGTTAGCCCAATCCTTGGCCTGAGCAACGGCGTTGGCGGCAGGAGTAGCTTCCTCGCCCTTCTGGTCGGCGCCGAAGATGTAGGCGGAAACCGTCATCTTGGGAGCGTCGGCGACCATGGAGCCCTTCAGCGTGCTAGGGAACATAACCTTACTAAAGAGCTCGCCGGTGTAGACGTCCGCAGCAGCGCTCTTGGCGCCTAGAACGGCGGGACCGCTCGTGGCGCCCTTGGCGTACATGAACAGGCCGCTCAGATACTTGCCGTCGGCGGAAGTGGACACCTCACCATCGACCGGCTTCCAGTTGTTATGGAGCGTGAAGTACGGGGTGTCCGCGGGATCGGTGCCCTCCTTGACCATGGCGTTCTTCACATAGATAAACACGTAGGCGTCATCGGAGCCCTTCTTGATGCCAACGTTGGGGTTCTTATCGGCAGTTGCACCGGGAACGATCTTGGAGTCGTCGACCCACTTGGTCTCGAACAGGTAGGCCTTGCCAGTATTCGGTTTACTGGGGTCCGGCTTCTCGGGGTCGGTCGGATCCGGTTTGTTCTCCGTGGGACCAAAGCTACCCACCGTAAACACGTTCTCCAGCGACTGCGTAGCCGTCAGCCAGGCATAGGTGCCCACGCCGGCAGCCAGTACCAGCAGCAGCAGGGCGGCAACGATGCCGTAGCGTTTTTTCTTCTTGTTTTCCATCGTTCTCTTCCTTTCGAAAACCGACTTCCCCGGCAACGGCCCTTGCCGCCGCCGACACCTCTCCCTGCCGCTATGGACGCCGCCCCCTCGCATGCGCGCGGGCATGCTTGTCCGCAGGCTCGTCGGGGACCATCCGATCGAGCACAATCGACGCCGCGACCAGCAGCGCCAGAACGGCCACCACAACAAGCAAACCGGGCATCGTCGTGCAATATGCGTTAACGAAGCCCAGGTAAGGGACACAAAAAGAGACAGTGCCGATCACGCGCGAAAAAGGTGTCTGCTCGGCATCGTGCATGATGCTTCCATCTGCATTTTTGTTCGCAATTCCCTGCGTGCCGATCATCTGCGCCACAGGGTCGACCTCGTACACCTGGTGCGTCACCACGGCGCCGTCCGATCGGTAAAACGTTGCATTGTCGCCCACGGCAATATCCGTTGGCTCAACCTGGCGAACAAACACCATGGAGCCGACGGGAAGCTCGGGTTCCATAGAGCCCGAGAGCACAGCAAAAGGCATGTATCCAAATGCACGAGGAACAAAAGAAACGACGGCAAGGGCCATGACGAGTACAAGCACCAAGCTACAAAGAAGCGCAATAAATCGTTTGAGTCCGCGCGCCGCCATAATAATTAATTCATCCCCATCGAGGCCTTAATTCGACCAATCCAAGGGTCAGCAAGTTTCAGCAGAAACCGCAAGGCGCTTGAATAGCGAGTCCGAAATAAGCCAATTTGGAATCTTTTCGTAAGAAAAACATAGCGATGTGCTACACATTTTTCAATGTTTTGTCGCTAAATGCTACTTATTTTGGCGTAAGTGGTCATTTATCCCCAAAATGACCTGCTTTATCCAATATCTGTGATCGACCCGCTACTCAATTCCTCAATAGGAGGTCCGATATTTTGCGCAACCAAAAGAATCGTACCCCCCCCCACATTAAAATTAACTGCTGGATGTACCATTTGTTTTTAACCCCCCCCTATTGGAGTTTCATGGCTGCCCCATCTAGTTCGCAGCCCACAACCCGCTGGAAACTGTGTCCCAGAATTCGCTTGCGAAGTGGGATGCAGTTTCCGCTTGCGGCCCCGTTGGGAAGCCACATCCCGCTTCGGCCGCAAATTCCGGGTCGCGCTTTCCGCCAAGACCCTCAACCGGAAACTACATCCCATTTCTCGACCGAATACTGGGATGTAGTTTCCACAGAGCCCTTCAACGGGAAACCGCATCCCATTCCAAAGGCAAATTCCGGGACACGGCTTCCGCAACCCCGCCCATCCGGAAAGCCCATCCCACTCTGGATACATTTGGGTATGGAATTATCAGCCATCTGCTAGGCCTAGGTTCTGCAACGTGGCGCCCGCCCGGCGGCGTCTTACTACATGAATCCCATCGAGTGGTGCGTAAAGAAGCCCGGGTACGTTTGGTAGCCGTACTCCATATGGCGATACATCCAGCGAATGCACGAGACTGTATCATTCAAAACTGACTCATCATCCGGATGATGGAAAATGTCCCCCCCCCAGACCCTTGCCACGGCGCACCCCCGTGTCAAGAAAAAAGCCTCGAGAATTTCGAGGCTTTCACGTTTGTATTATCTCGAGCGCGAGGCGACACGTCTACTCGCCCAGCACGGCCTTCTTGGCCGCCGCCGCCATGTTATCCATATCTTCCTTGGTGGGATGGTCCTTCGCGGCAACCCAGTTGTCAAGCAGCATCTTAAATCGGGCGTTGTCGGGATCTTGTTCGAGCATTGCCTCATAGCGCTGCTTAACCGCGGGACCCATCTTGCCCTGGCACATCGCCCAGCCCGCAAGCTCGGCATCCTCGGCCAGATTGGAAGTTACGCGGTCGACAATCTGCTGGTAATAGCTCTGGTCGGCCCCAAAGCCGCAGGTGCCAAACAGGAACACGCGCTTGCCGTGCAAGGCAGAGAGCAACGCCGCGACCGAAGGCGTGCACGCGCCCTTGTCGCACCAAAAACCGACGAGCACCGTGTCGGCCGCGCAGGCGCCCTGCGCCTCGAGCGCAACCTGATCTGCATCCGCATCGTCGCTCAACGCCGCGGCATGGACAAACTCAACGCCCGCAGCCTGCAGAGCGCGCTTGATCGCGCCCGAAACCATCCTGGTATTACCGCTCTTGCTGTTAACCACCAAAGAGCACGTCATAGTCACGTTGCCTCGTTTCCCCCAAAATTAAAGCCACTAATGCAATTTATTAGATGAATATCTTAGTACTAACGTGACAGATGTAAACCACCGTCTGTCGATTGATTAATTTGCCCCACGGGCTTCCTCACTGGGCGAATTGGCTGCGGTAGAGCTCGGCGTAGAAGCCGCCTGCCGCGAGCAGTTCATCGTGCGTGCCGCGCTCGATAATCTCGCCATCGCGCATTACCAAGATGCAATCGGCGTTGCGAATCGTCGACAGGCGGTGTGCCACGACAAAGCTCGTGCGGCCAGCCATGAGCTCGTCGAATGCCGCCTGCACCTGCAGCTCGGTACGCGTATCGATGCTCGACGTTGCCTCGTCCAGCAGCAGAATCGCCGGATCGGTGAGCATGACGCGCGCGATGCACAGCAGCTGTTTTTGACCTTGGCTAAACGTGCCGCCGTCCTCGCCGATCACCGTATCGTAGCCGCCTGGCAGCTGCACGATAAACTTGTGCGCGTGCGCGCGCTTGGCGGCCTCGACAATCTGCTCGCGCGTGGCATCGGGGCAACCGTAGGCAATGTTTTCGGCCACCGTGCCCTCGAACAGCCAGGTGTCCTGCAGCACCATGCCAAAGGCGCGGCGCAGGCTCGCGCGCGTGTAGTCACGCGAGGAGCGACCATCGACCGCGATGCGCCCAGCATCGATATCGTAAAAGCGCAGCAGCAGATTGATGAGCGTCGTCTTGCCACAGCCCGTGGGACCGACGAGGGCAAAGCGCGTACCGGGTTTGGCCTCGATGCAGATATCCTGCAGCAGCTTGCGGTCGGGCACATAGCTAAAGTCCACGTGTTCAAAGGTCACCTCGCCCTGCGGGGCGACAAGCTCCACGGCATCCGCCGCGTCGGGCTCCTGCTCGCGCGCATCAAGCAACGCGAACATGCGGCGCGCCGAGGCGTACGCGGTCTGGATCTGCGTGATGACGTTCGTGACCTCGTTGAACGGCTTGGTGTACTGGTTGGCGTAGGACAGGAAGATCTGCACGCCGCCCACCGTGAGCGCCGCCGGCACGCCCGTGATCACGCCCGCGCAGCCGATCACGGCGACCACAGCGTAGATGATGTTATTGATAAAGCGCGTGCCGGGGTTAGAAAGCGAGCCCATAAACTGCGCGCGCTCACCTGCCGTATACAGCTCGGCGTTGAGGGCATCGAAGCGCTGCTGAGCGCTCGGGCCGTAGGCAAACGCGTCCACGAGCTTTTGCTCGCCCACATACTCCTCAATATGACCGCCGAGCTGGCCCTGAATGCGTTGCTGGGCCGTAAAGCTCTTGTTGGAAAGCTTGGCGATGGTGCCGGCCGCAAAGATGGAAAGCGGCGTGACGAGCACCACCACGAGTGTCATGGTCAGGTTGATGGAGAGCATAAACGCGAGCGTGCCCACAATGGTGATAACGCCGGTAAAGAGCTGCGTGAAGCCCTGCAGCAGACCATCGCCCACCTGGTCGACGTCGTTGACTACGCGGCTCATAAGGTCACCATGGGCATGGCTGTCGATAAAGCTGAGCGGCATGCGGCTGAGCTTGTCGCTCGCCTCCACGCGCATGTCGCGCACTGTCTCGTAGGACAGGCGGTTGACGCAGTAGCCCTGCAGCCACTGGAAGGCCGCCGCGCCCACCACGACAATCGCAAGCTTGGTGACGAGCGGCAGCAGCGCGTCAAAGTCCACCTGCCCGGCGGCAACGATGAGGTCGATGCCCTCGCCGATGAGGATGGGCGTATAGAGTTGTAAGATCACCGAGATGGCAGCGCTCACAAACGACGCCGTAAACGAAATGCGATGCGGGCGGACGTAGCCCAGCAGGCGGCGAGTTACCGCGCCCACGGGGTAGCGCTCGGGGTCGCCGGGCTGACGCGGGCCGTCACCCAAGTCGTTGAGGTTATCGTTGCCGGACACGTTGGCCGTCATCGTGGCGACCGAACCGGAAGAAGTATACGGATTCATTTAGCAGCCCTCGTTTGCGCAAGTGGATGCCGGGGCAGCCGGGGCGGACGCGGGCGACGCGCTCCCCTGCTGGCCCTCGAGCTCTTCGCGGCGAAGCTGCGACTGGCAAATCTCGCGGTATAGTTGGCAGGTCGTATACAGCTCATCGTGCGTGCCCAGGCCCGCGACCGAGCCGTGATCGAGCACGCAGATCATGTCGGCGTCGCGCACGGTCGAGACGCGCTGGCTCACAATCACCGTGGTCAGCGGCAGCCCACCCTCGGCGGCACCGCGCATGCTTCGTTCGCGAATGGCATGGCGAAGCGCCGCATCGGTCTTAAAGTCGAGCGCCGAGGCGGAGTCATCCATAATCAGGATCTGCGGCGAGCCCACCAGAGCGCGCGCAATGGTCAGGCGCTGGCGTTGGCCACCGCTGAAGTTCTTACCGCCCGCCTCGACCGGAGCATCTAAGCCCTGCTGCTTGTTACGCACGAACTCGCTGGCCTGCGCCATATCGAGCGCCGCCCAGAGCTCCTCGTCGGTCGCCGACTCGTCACGCCAGGTCAGGTTGCTGCGGATCGTGCCGCTCACCAGCGACGCACGCTGCGGGACGGTCGCGACCACATGGCGCAGCTGATCGAGCGGCCAGGCACGCACGTCGGAGCCCATCACGCTCACGCTGCCGGTGCTCGCATCGTACAGGCGCGAGATAAGCGAGACGAGTGTGGACTTGCCGCTGCCCGTGCCGCCGATAACGCCGAGCGTCTTGCCCAGTGGGAGTTCCAGGGTCACATCGTTGACGGCATTTGCCGCGCCCGCGCCAAAGGAGAAGCTCGCATGGTCAAAGCTCAGCGCGGGAACTGGGGCGGCATTGCCCGGCTTGGGCAGCGCGACCGGCTGGTTGCCCTCGTCGGTGATGCTCGGCACGCAATTGAGCACCTCGTTGATACGCGACGCACTGGCGCTCGCCTTGGTAAAGACCACAACCAGGTTGGCGACGTACACGATGGAGGTCAGGGTCTGCGTCATGTAGTTCACAAACGCCATGACCTGGCCCTGCGTGAGCTCGCCCACGTTGACCTGGACGCCGCCCACCCACAGGATGGCGCACACGCCCAGGTTCATCACCAAAAACGTGACGGGATTAAGAATCGACGAGAGCTTGCCCACCGCGATGGCGGTATGCGCCTGGTCATCGGCTGCCTGGGCAAAACGCTCGCGCTCGTGATCCTCGCGCACAAAGGCTCGGACCACGCGGGCGCCCGAAAGCCCCTCGCGACAGATGAGTGCGATGCGATCGAGCTTTGCCTGCAGCTGCTTGTAGTACGGGATGCAGCGCGCCATGACAAACCAAAACACCAGGCCGATGGCGGGCGTGCAAATCAAAAAGATCATGCCGAGCTTAAGGTCGATGGCAAGGGCCGCGACCATGGAGCCCACCGCCAGGAAAGGCCAGCGGATGAGCATGCGCACGCCCAGCGCCACGGCGAGCTGAACCTGGTTGACGTCGTTGGTAATGCGCGTGATGAGCGACGGCGTGCCAAAGCGATCGAGCTCGGCATAGCTCAGTTTGTTGATGTGCTCGTAGAGCGCACCACGGATATCGGTGCCCATACCCTGCGAGGTCAGCGCCGCCATCTTTTGGCAGACGAGCGTAAACGAGATACCGATCACAGCCATGGCGCCAAGTACCATGCCATAGTGGACGACGGCACTCACGTCGTGCGCACCGATACCTTTATCGATCATCTGGGCAATCACCAGCGGCGTCAGCAGGTCAAAGATCACTTCGATCAGCTTGCACGCAGGGCCAATCACCATATAGCGACGAAACTTACCACCAAAACGCCTGAGCAGCTCAATCATGTATAGGCGCTCCCTATCATCATCCACACTCAATTCGAATCATGATAGTACCGCCACCCCAAAAGAAGCGTAAACAACTCGTCATTTCTAACGGGATTCAGTTTTCAGAGGAGCATACGCGCACACCCAGCCAGTGTCGGGTCGACCGCCTGATATACTTACATTAGTGCTACCAAGTTGAGCCGCCGACCTTGAAATGAGGTGCCGAGATGAACGACATTCTCGCAAGAAGAGCAAGACGAGCAACTGTGGGCATCGCCCTTTCCGCGGCACTTGTCGCGGGAATCGCCCCCGCAACGGCGATCGCGGCAGAAACCAGTTCCCCCACCGGTGCGGCCGTTTCGCAGACGAGCGCCGCCAACGGCAATTCGGGCGCCCCGCAGACAGAAGACGCGGCCGCCGCAAAAGAAAAAGCGTATGCAGCCATGCAGGAAGCGCTCAAAAAACTCGAGGCCGCAAAAGACGCCGCAAGTCCCGAGAAAATTGCGAGATTCAATGATGACATTGCCCGTTTTCAAGAGCTCCGCGACAAGATGGCGGCGCAAGCCGCCGAAGAGAGGGGACTCCTTCCCACCATGCAAGCGGACATCGATGCAGCCCAAGCCAAATACGACGGGGCCATCAACCGGGTAAGCGAGCTCCAGGCAGAATTAGACAAGAAACTTGAGATGCTTAAGACACTCGAAGCACTCGGCTACGAGGAGTTTGTCGAAACTGTTAAACAGCAAATAAAGCAGTTGCACAGTGAGATCGTAACGGCAAAAACGCAAGTAGGCCATTGCGAAGAGGAGCTCCGCGAGTTCCAGTACCGCCTCAGAAATCAGGAAAGACGAGTTAATAACTGTGAACGTGCTGTAGAGAAATATAAAGGCGATATCGACCGGTTCATAGCCTGGCGAGATGCGCTCCTCGACAATTTGAAAAAAGCGCAAACGGCCTACGACGACGCCTGCAAGGCATACGAAGAGGCAAAGGCCGCGGCAGACAAGGCCACCTCGCCCGAGATAACGCAACCGACCGAGACGACGCCTCCCTCCAACTCGGCGCAACCGGCCGAGGCGACACAGCCCACCGGCTCGTCCGCGACCGGCAAAAATACCCCGCCAAACTCCACCAAGCAGGCGAACTCGAGCAGCGGCAAGCAAGCAGATACGACCGCCGGCAAGCTCGCGAACACGGGAGACGCAGCACCGAGCGCAATCGCACTCGCAGCAGTCGCCGCCGCAGGCCTCGGAATAACCGCCACGGCCACACGCCGCATCAAGAACTCAAAATAGCCGCCAGAGCATACTACCTTCGCCAATCCACAAACCCAGAGACAAAAGAGGCCCGTTTCCCCAACCCAGGGAAACGGGCCTCTTTACTTGAAAAAACAGATGGCAATGCCGCCGTCTCTTGTACCACGCAGCCATCAATGCCCAGACAACACTAGCAAGCCGCGTTCCTTAAGGGATAGATTTAATGGCTGTTAATCAAGGGGTATACGCGCACGCCCGATCAATGGCGGGCAAACCGCCTGATATACTTACATTAGTGCTACCAAGTTAGTCGCCGACCCTTGAAATGAGGTGCCGAGATGAACGACATTCTCGCAAGAAGAGCAAGACGAGCAACCTTGGGCATCGCCCTTTCCGCGGCACTCGCCGCGGGAATCGCCCCCGCAACGGCGATAGCGGCGGAAACCAGTTCCCCCATCAATGCAGTTGCCTTGCATACGGAAGATGCGGCCGCCGCAAAAGAAAAAGCGTATGCAGCCATGCAGGAAGCGCTCAAAAACCTCGAGGCCGCAAAAGACGCCGCAAGTCCCGAAAAACTTGCGGAAATCGATGATGACATTGCCAGTTTTCAAGAGATCCACGACATAGTGGTGACGGAAGCCGCCAAACGGAGGGAACCCCTTCTCGCCATGCAAGCGAACGTCGATGCAGCCCAAGCCAAATACGATGAGGCCCACAACCGGACAAGCGGCCTTCAGGCAGAATTAGATAAGGTACTCAAGGAGCTCGGCGACGAGGCGCCCAGCGCAGCTGTTAAGGAGCATATTAAGCAGTTGCGCAGTGAGATCATGGCGGCAGAAAGGCGAGAAGAATCTTGTGAAGATGATCTTCACCACTACCAACGCCGGCTCGAAAGCCAGGAAAAACAGGTTCAGTATTTCGAAAGTGAGGCAAAGGAAGCTAAAGCCCACATTGACGAGGACATAGCCAAGCGAGATGCGCTCCTCGGCGATTTGGAAAAGGCGCAAGCGGCCTATGACGACGCCTGCAAGGCATACGAAGAGGCAAAGGCCGCGGCAGACAAGGCCACCT
>CAUCNB010000002.1:0-92446 GCA_958444075.1 uncultured Collinsella sp.
ACGTAGGCCGGGTCGCGGCGGCTCAGCGTAAACTCAGCCAGGCCCAGCGGGTTGGAGCGGAAGGAGCTCGTCTCGCCCGAGGGAATGAGCTCGTCGGTCGTGGTGACCGGGTCCATGATCTTGGAGCACACCTTAAGCAGGATGTCGTCGCCGAGCGGCTCCATCGCGGGCCACGGCTTGATGTTGGGACCCTCGACCAGCTCGTCTGCCGGCTCGGCCTTGCCAAAGCCCCAGTACACGCGCTTCTTGTAGGGAGCGTCGTCAAAGGTGTACTCGCAGGCCTCGTCCCAAGTCTCCTCGGGCAGGTCGGTCGCCGGCGTCAGGACGCCGCCGTTGGCAGCCGTCGCCGCGATGGAGCGGGCGTCCATCAGAGCCACAGCGCTCAGCTGGCCATTACCCGGCTTGGAACCCTCGCGGTTGGGGAAATTGCGCGTGGTGTGGCGGATGGACAGGCCGTTGTTGGCAGGCGTGTCGCCGGCGCCAAAGCACGGGCCGCAGAACGCCGTGCGCACGATCGCGCCGGCCTCCATAAGGTCGTAGATATAGCCGCGACGCGTGAGTTCGAGCGCCACGGGCTGGCTCGTGGGATAGACCGACAGCGAGAACTCGCCGCAGCCGGTGTTGGCGCCCTTGAGCACGCGGGCAGCCTGAACCACGGAGTCGTAGTTGCCGCCCGAGCAGCCGGCGATGACGCCCTGCTGCACGTGCAGCTTGCCGTCGACGATCTTGTCGAGCAGGCTAAAGTGCGTCTTACCCTCGCCGATCTTAGCGGCCTCGAGCTCCACCTCGTGCAGGATGTCCTCGAGGTTCTCGTTGAGCTCGTCGATCTCAAAGCCGTTGGAAGGATGGAACGGCAGCGCGATCATGGGCTTGATGCTCGACAGATCGACCTCGACGCAGCCGTCGTAGTAGGCGACATCGGCGGGCTTGAGCTCGCGGTAGTCGTCGCCGCGGCCGTGCATGGTCAGGAATGCATGCGTGTCCTCGTCAGTGGCCCAGATGCTCGACAGGCAGGTGGTCTCGGTGGTCATGACGTCGACGCCGTTGCGGTAATCGGTCGTCATGCTCGCGATGCCGGGGCCCACAAACTCCATGACCTTGTTCTTGACGTAACCCTTGGCAAAGACGGCACGGATGATGGCGAGTGCCACATCGTGCGGGCCAACGCCGGGGCGCGGGGCGCCCGTGAGGTAGATGGCGACGACGCCGGGATAGGCGACATCGTAGGTGTCGCGCAGCAGCTGCTTTGCCAGCTCGCCGCCGCCCTCGCCCACGGCCATGGTGCCCAGAGCGCCGTAGCGGGTGTGCGAGTCGGAGCCCAGGATCATCTTGCCGCAGCCCGCGAAGTTCTCACGCATAAAGGAGTGGATAACGGCGATATGCGGCGGAACGAAGATGCCACCGTACTTCTTGGCAGCCGAGAGGCCAAAGACGTGGTCGTCCTCGTTGATGGTGCCGCCCACGGCGCACAGCGAATTATGGCAGTTGGTGAGCACGTAAGGCAGCGGGAACTGCTCCATGCCCGAGGCGCGCGCCGTCTGGATGATGCCGACAAAGGTGATGTCGTGGCTCGCCATGGCATCGAAGCGAATCTTGAGCGCCTCGGGGTCGCCGGACGTATTGTGTGCCTGAAGGATCGAATACGCGATGGTGCCGCGCTTGGCATCCTCGGGCGTCTGCGTAATACCACGCTCGGCAGCCTCGGCCGCAGGCACAACCTCGCTGCCACGGCGCAGGTAGATGCCGTCCTCGTACAGCTTGACCATACTGTCTCCCACTCTGCCCAAAAGATTTGGGCGCATAGCATACATTCGTTCAATATCGTGCCATAGAACGGTTGCGAGTGGGTTGCGAATCTACACGTTCACTTTATCTCAGTAAAGTAAAGGACGAGTTGGGTGCCGGGGGGGGCAGACTTAGACGCCGAAATGACGAGAGTGGATAATCTCCCACTTTGAGCCTGCACATGGGCCAAAAACGGGAGATTATCCACTCTCATTCTGCGGGCACTCATTTAAGTCTGTCCCCAATGAGTGCCGCCGCTCTGGCGGGCTTGCAGCGTCGAGCCGTTACGCGGTTTGGTAAAACCGCGTAACTATAAGTCACCTCCGGTGCCCAGCAGCTTGCGCATGACTTGCTCGGGGTTGACCGAGCCATCGCGCGGGGCCAGGGCAGTGATCTTCTTCTGCATCTTGTACTCGTGCAGCTCGTCCTCGAGCTGGCGCACGCGGGCGCGGAGCTTTTCGTTCTCGCGCTCGCGCTCCTCGGCACGCTCCTTCATATCGAGAATGCGCACCACGCCGGCAAGGTTGATACCCTCGTCAGTCAGCTGGTTGATGAGCTCCAGACGCTCGATATCGGCACGCGAATACAGGCGTGTGTTACCGCCCGAGCGCTGGGGGTTCACCAGGCCCTTAGACTCGTAGACGCGCAGAGTCTGCGGATGCATGCCGGTCAGCTCGGCCGCCACGCTGATCATGTACAGCGGTTTGTTCCTATTGTCCTCGGCCATGCTACCTGACCCCTTTCCGTCTCGTTATCGTCCATCATAAGCCCGCGGGCGCGGGCGCGCGCCGCGACCGCCCTAGTACGTCGCCTTGTAACGGTTGACCTTCTCGCGATAGTCGCGCGTGTCGGCCTCGCGCAGCTTGGTCATGGCATCGCGCTCGTCATCGGATAGGTTCGTGGGGACCTGCACCTTGATCTCGACGAGCAGCGCGCCCGTACGGCCACGGTGCTTAACGTCGGGCGCTCCCATCTCCTTAAAGCGGAACTTCTTGCCCGTCTGGGTACCCGCGGGCACTTTCAAACGGACCGTCGCACCGCCGGGTGTGGGCACGTCCACCGTGCAGCCGAGCGCCGCCTCGTAGACCGAGACCGGTACCTCCATGGTCACGTCGGCGCCTTTGCGCTTGAACAGCGGGTGCTCCTCCACATGCGTGGTCACGACCAGGTCGCCGCGCTCGCCACCCGCAACGCCATACTCGCCGCGACGCTTGTAGCGTAGCTTGCCGCCATCGACCGCGCCCGCGGGCACCGAGACCGTGATGGTCTGCTGCTCGCCTGTCGAGGGAATGCGATAGGTGACCTTGTGCGTCACGCCGCGAAACGCGTCCTCGGCCGAAACATCGACGGTCAGCGACAGGTCGCCGCCCTTGCGAGCGCGGCTGCGACCCGCGCCGGCACCGGCAGCGCCCGCAGCCCCGGCAAAGCCCGAGCCCCAATCGCTGCCCCAGGCGCCGTTGCCGCTAAAGATGCTGTCGAAGATGTCGCCCCAGCCGCTGGCGCCCGCGCCGGCACCGTAGCCGCCGCCATATGCGCCGCCCGCGCCCGGCATGCCGCCAAACATGAGCATCTGGTCGTACTCTTTGCGCTTCTTCTCGTCCGAAAGCGTCTCGTAGGCCTCGCTGATCTCCTTGAACTTGGCCTCGTCGCCGCCGGCATCGGGGTGATATTTTTGCGCGAGCTTGCGAAACGCGCTCTTGATCTCTTTGTCGGAGGCGCTCTTGGATACGCCCAGGATGTCATAGAAGGTTTTGCCTGCAGCCATCGTAGCTCCTCTCCTGTTTCATCCGCCGCCCAGCGGGCGGCGGCTCATGCTTTCATATGGCACTAGGCCAGAAAGGGCCCCGGGTGTTGCCCCGGGGCCCTTCTCAATTACTCCTCGGTGCTCTCGGCCGTATCGGCCGAAGCATCCTCGGGCGCCGCTTCGGGCTCCGGTGCGGGGCGCTTCTCGCCACCGTAGGTCACCGTCACCATCGCGGAACGCAGGATGCGATCCGCCATGCGGTAGCCCTTCTGGTACACGTCGTTGACGGTCTCGTCGTACTGCGATGCGTCCTCGACACGCCCCACGGCCTGGTGCTCGAGCGGATCGAACGCCTCGCCCTTGGGGTCGATAGGCTCAACGCCCTCGTGCGCAAACACATCGAGCAGCTTGGCATGTACCGCGTCAACGCCATCGACGAACTGCTTAAAGTCGTCGGAAAGCTCTTGGCTGCGGGCATGGTCGATTGCGCGCTCGATATCGTCGATCACCGGCAACAGCGCGGTGACAAGCTTCTCGGTCGCGCGCTCGCGCTCGGCGATGCGCTCGTTGGCGGTGCGGCGACGGAAGTTCTCCCAGTCGGCCTGCAGACGGGCGGTGCGCTCGGTAGCGTCCTTCGCCTTGTCCTCGGCGGCCTTCTGAGCCTCTGCCGCAGCATCGAGCTCATTGCGCACATCGGCAAGCTCCTTTTGGGCCTGCTCGAACTTGAGCTTAAGGTCGTTGTCGGCGGCTTCCTCACCGGCGCGGATAGCGGCTTCCACCATCTCGTCCTCGGTCATCGTCGCCTCCTTGTTGGAATCCTCTACCTGGTTCTCGGCAGCCTCGGCGGCCGGGGCCTCGTTGGCCTCGGTATCGTCTGCGGCCTCTACGGGAATCTTCACGTCCTTCTCCTCAGAGTCAACGGGGGCGGCGCCAGCGGCGGCCGCCTCCGTGCGAGCTTTACGGGCGGACATGATTACTTGTCCTCGTCGTCCACAACCTCGTAGTCGGCGTCGACCACGTCATCGTCGGCAGGCTGGGCGCCGGCGGCACCGTCGGTCTGCTGCTGAGCGTCGGCGTAGACAACCTGGGCCAGCTCGTAGGCCACGGACTGCAGGGACTCGCCGGCGGCCTTGATGGCCTCGACGTCAGAGCCCTCGAGCGCCTTCTTGGCGTCGGCGATAGCGGCCTCGGCCTTGGACTTCACATCGGCGGAAACCTTGTCGCCCAGCTCGTTGAGGGTCTGCTCGGTGGAGTAGCACAGGCTGTCGGTCTGGTTGCGGACCTCGACCTCTTCCTTCTGCTTCTTGTCCTCCTCGGCATGAGCCTCTGCGTCCTTGACCATACGATCGACTTCGTCGTCGGACAGAGCGGTGGAGCCGGAAATGGTGATCTGCTGCTCCTTGCCGGTGCCCTTGTCCTTAGCGGAAACCTTGACGATGCCGTTGGCGTCGATGTCGAAGGTAACCTCGATCTGCGGCACGCCGCGGCGGGCAGCCGGGATACCGGTCAGCTGGAACTTACCGAGCGACTTGTTGTCGCGGGCAAGCTCGCGCTCGCCCTGGAGCACGTTGATCTCGACGCTGGTCTGGTTGTCGGCAGCGGTGGAGTAAACCTCGGTCTTGGAGGTCGGGATCGTGGTGTTGCGGTCGATCATCTTGGTCATGATGCCGCCCATGGTCTCAACACCCAGCGACAGCGGGGTAACGTCGAGCAGCAGGATGCCCTCGACGTCGCCGGTGAGCACGCCGCCCTGGACGGCAGCGCCGTCGGCAACGACCTCGTCAGGGTTCACGGACATGTTAGGCTGCTTGCCGGTCATGGTCTTGACGAGCTCCTGGACGGCGGGCATACGAGTGGAGCCGCCGACGAGGATGACCTCGGTCAGATCAGAGAGCTTAAGCTTGGCATCGCGCAGGGCGTTGGTGACAGGCTGCTTGCAGCGCTCGAGCAGGTCGCGGGTGATCTTCTCGAACTCGGCGCGGGTCAGCGTGTAGTTGAGGTGCAGCGGGCCGGACTGGTTCATGGTGATGAACGGCAGGTTGATGGTGGTCTGCTGGGCGGCGGAGAGCTCCTTCTTGGCGTTCTCGGCGGCCTCCTTCAGACGCTGCAGGGCCATGGGGTCCTGACGCAGGTCGACACCGTTCTCCTGCTGGAACTTATCGGCCATCCAGTCGATGACGCGCTGATCCCAGTCGTCGCCGCCCAGGTGGTTGTCGCCCGAGGTGGACAGAACCTCAAACACGCCGTCGGCGAGGTCGAGGATGGAGACGTCGAAGGTGCCGCCGCCCAGGTCGAAGACCAGGATGCGCTGGTCGGTGCCCTGCTTGTCCAGGCCATAGGCAAGAGCAGCAGCGGTCGGCTCGTTGACGATACGCTTGACGTTGAGGCCGGCGATCTTACCGGCATCCTTGGTGGCCTGACGCTGGGCGTCGTTGAAGTAGGCCGGGACGGTGATGACGGCGTCGGTGACGGTCTCGCCCAGATACTTCTCGGCGTCGGCCTTCATCTTTGCGAGCGTCATGGCGCTCACCTGCTCGGCGGTGTAATCCTTGCCCTCGATGTCGACGACGGCACGGCCACCCTGGCCCTCCTTGACCTCGTACGGCACGGTCTTGATCTCGGAGGTGCACTCGGAGTACTTGCGGCCCATGAAGCGCTTGATGGAGAACACGGTGTTCTTGGGGTTGGTGACAGCCTGGTTCTTAGCGGCCTTACCCACGACACGGTCGCCGTCGGCACGGAAGCCAACAACAGACGGGGTGGTGCGGTCGCCCTCGGCGTTCACGATAATGGTCGGAGAACCGCCCTCGAGGACGGCCATAGCGGAGTTAGTAGTACCAAGGTCGATACCAAGAATCTTACTCATTAGAAATTCCCTCTCTCTTTTGCGTTCGCGCCGCCTCGACGGTCTGTCGCGCGGCGCTTCGGCTTGTCTTTCAGGATGTAGTGTATCCCCTTATGGGCCGGAATATACAAAATCTAAGTCAATTCATATAAGATTTCTTATTGTTGAGAGTTTAGGTTCTTAAATGCGCAGGTAGATGCGCTGAATGAGTTCTCGGCAAATCTATTGAGATCTATGTAGAGATGGCTGAGGTTTGCGTCCGGGGGTGCCTGGGGGCCGTCTTGCGGCAAGCGCATCCCGGTTTGAGCGTAGATTCCGGGTCGCAGTTTCCGTCTGAAGGCTCAACCGGAAACCGTATCCCGTTTTGAGAGCTGATACCGGGTCGCAGTTTCCGCTAGCGGGCCCAACCGGAAACTGCGACCCGGTTTTCGGCCAAATAACGGGATGCCCTTTCCGCAGGCGCGCTCAATAGGTCAATATTACAAGTCACCTATAGCTAACATTTGCGCAGCTCAACGGCCCCACCTGCGCGTTTTTTAGTAAACCTTGGCATACTCGGCGAACGGTATGAAGATGCCGGCCAGAGGGTATTGCAAACGGTCGCTCCCGTGGTATGTTTTTGCCCGAATCAAACCGGCGCGCATCGCCTGTAGCGTCGGTCAACAGAGAGGAAACTACCATGGCTCATCCCGTAATTGATGCCGACGAGTGCATCGCTTGTGGCGTTTGCGTCGACTCCTGCCCCGCTGGCGTTCTGGAGCTCCAGGACGTCGCTACCGTCGCCGACGAGGACTCCTGCGTCGCCTGTGGCGCTTGCCAGGACGCTTGCCCCGCTGGCGCGATCACCGAGATCGTCGAGGAGTAACAACTCCCCCACTTGCACACTCAAAAGTACACCGTGCACAAAAAAGGAGGCTTCCGCATCGCCGCGGAGGCCTCCTTTTGTTTGTACAGGCAGCTAATTGGGGACGGGGCTACCTTGGCAGTTGCGGTGGAATAGTTCCTGGCTCATTGCTTAGGTGCCGATTGTAGGAACTATTTCACCGCAACTTATATAGACAGTATCGGGTTAGGACAAATCATCCTCGTAGGGCATTAAATCGGCAAGGTAGCCCTTCTCCTTGAGTATGGCCTCGATCTCGTCGAGGGTCTGCTCGTCCTCCGCCGCGATGCGATGGAAGTGGTAGCCGCTCGTCACCGTTAGTAGTGGAAAGCTCTTGCCGCTCTCGATATCGTGCAGGTAGCGCTCAACATCGCGACGATTGCGGATGTCCAGGTCGGCCGTGATCTTGCCGTACACACGATGGTTGACGATCACGTTGAGCACGGCGCCACCCGCGTCGACGATACTCGTAAGCTCGTCGCCCGCCTGCTCCACGCCGTGGCGCACCTTAACAAGACGCGTGGGCACGGCGGGGCTACTCGCGGCTTCCTGCAGCACGTAGCCGCGGTTGGTCGCCACGATATCGTGCCCATCGGCACGCAACAGGGCAATATCCTGAACCACGACCTGACGGCTCACGCCAACCTCGCGGGCAAGTGCGCTGCCCGAAACGGGCTCCTTGGCTCCTTCGAGCACGCCCATGATGGCACGGCGACGCTCGCGGGCGTTCATTATTTACCGTCCAGCAGACGCAGGTGCTTAAGCGAGAGGTCGAGGATCGGCGCAGAGTGCGTCAGGGCGCCCGAGCTAATATAGTCGACACCCAGATCGGCCAGGGCGCGAATGTTGCTGGCGTCCACGTTGCCCGAGCACTCGGTCTTGGCGCGGCCATCGATAAGCTCAATCGCGGCAGCCATGTCGTCGTGGGTCATGTTGTCGAACATGATGATGTCGGCGCCGGCTTCCACGGCCTCGCGCACCATGTCCAGGTTCTCGCACTCGATCTCGACCGTCGTGGTAAACGATGCATGGGCGCGCGCCATCTCGATCGCACGCATCACGCCGCCGGCGGCGTCGATGTGGTTGTCCTTGAGCATGACGGCCGTCGACAGGTTGTAACGGTGGTTGCTGCCGCCGCCGATCTCGACCGCGGCCTTCTCGAAGACGCGCATGCCCGGCGTGGTCTTGCGCGTGTCGACGAGCACGGTCTTGGTTCCCTCGAGCGCCGCGGCCATGCTGTGCGTGTAGGTAGCGATGCCGCTCATGCGCTGCAGGTAGTTGAGCGCCACGCGCTCACCCGAAAGCAGCACGCGCGCATCGCCCCGCACCTGACCCACATGGTCGCCGGCGTGCACCTCCTCGCCATCGGCAACGTCGAGCAGCACCGAGCTCTGCGAATCCAGCAGCTCAAAGGTACGGGCAAACACATCCAAGCCGGCGATGATGCCGTCGGCCTTGGCGATAAGCTCCACCGTGGCGGGACGCGCCGTGGGGCACACGCTCGCCGTGCTCACGTCCTCAAACGTAATGTCCTCGCGCAGAGCCTGTAAAATCAGATCATCGACGACGAGCTTCATGGTAATGGGATTCATGGTCTACTCCTCTGCGGCCTGCGTGCCGGCGGCACGGGCCAAATCATCGATTGCAAGGGTATCGGAACTCAGGGCGCGATGGCGTCCATCGAGCGCGGGCTCGCCCGCCTGCTCCACGGCCAGCGACTCGCCGGTGCGCATGTACCACGCGGCGCGACGACCCCAGACCAGCGCCTCGAGCAGACTATTTGATGCAAGGCGATTCTTGCCGTGAACGCCGTTGCAAGCCGTCTCGCCCGCAGCGTAGAGCTCGGGCATCGAAGTGCGGCCGTCCTTATCGACCCATACGCCGCCCATAAAGTAGTGCTGCGTGGGCGTAACGGGGATGGGCTCGTCCAAGATGTCGCGACCGTCCTCAAGGCAGCGCGCGCGAATGTTGGCAAAGTGCCCAGTCACCACGTCGCGCTCGACGGGGGCAAAGCTCAGCCACTCGTGCTCGGTGCCGTCCTGCTTCATCTGCTCGCGGATGGCGGCAGCGACAACGTCGCGCGGCTGCAACTCGTCGGTAAAACGCTCGCCGGCGGCATTGAGCAGAATCGCGCCCTCACCGCGGCAGCTCTCGCTGATCAGGAACGTACGGCCTGGCTGCGGCGAGAACAGGCCCGTGGGATGGATCTGCACGTAGTCCAGGTGCTCCATCTTAATGCCGTGCTCCTGCGCGATGTAGCAGGCGTCGCCCGTGAGCTGCGGGTAGTTGGTCGAATGGTCGTATACGCCACCGATGCCGCCCGTCGCCCACAGCGTATGGCGGGCATGGATCTTAAACGGCTTACCGACATGCACGCCCTCAGCGGCATTTGCCAGCTCGTCGGCGGGGCGAGCTGAATCGTCCTCGTCCACGGCAACAGCGACGACACCAGTGCACACCGTGGCCCCATCGCGCTCTGCCGTCAGGATGTCGGTCATGGCAACGTGTTCGAGAATCTGCACGTTATCCAGCTTGCGGACGGCCTGAAGCAGCTTGGTCGTAATCTCCTTGCCCGTAATGTCGGCATGGAAGGCAATGCGCGGACGGCTGTGCGCGCCCTCGCGGGTAAAGTCGAGGCCGCCATCGGCCTTGCGCTCAAAATCCACGCCCATCGCTAGCAGGTCGTTGATGACCGAGCGGCTCGAGCGGATCATGATGTCGACGCTCTCGCGGCGGTTCTCGTAATGGCCGGCGTGCATGGTGTCCTCAAAGAAGGCATCGTAGTCCGAGCCCTCGGGCAGCACGCAGATGCCGCCCTGCGCGAGCATCGAATCGCACTCGTCGACCGCGCCCTTGGAGAGCATGATCACGCGCGTGCTCGTCGGCAGGTTGAGCGCCGCGTACAGGCCCGCTACGCCGCAGCCGGCAATGACGACGTCGCACTCCATATCGGGGTATTGCTTGGTTTCCACAGGAATCCTCTCCCTTGAATGTGACATAAGAAACCGTCCCTCATGCCACATTGTTCTAGCGTGCTGCGTACTCGAGCATGCGGTCGAGCGTAAGTTTGGCCTGGTCGGCAGCCTCGTCCGACACGCCGATCTGCACCTCGCCCTCACCCGTCTCCAGGCAGCGCACGAGCTTTTCGAGCGTGATGAGATCCATGTTGACGCAGGTGGGCTGCACCGCGGGGAAGTAGAACTTCTTACCGGTGCCCTGGCAGCGGCGCTCGAGCTCGTAGAGCACACCGCGGACCGTCACGATAATGAACTCGCTCGCGTCGGACTCCTCGGCATACTTGATGATGCCGGCGGTGGAGCCGATGTAGTCGGCCTCAGCCAGGACGTCAGCCTTGCACTCAGGATGCGCCAGCACGAGCGCGTCGGGGTGGGCCTCCGTCGCGTCAACGATCTGCTCGACGGTGATGATGTGATGGCGCGGGCAGTAGCCGTTGTTGAGGATGACGTGCTTTTGGGGCACCTGCTCGGCTACGAAGCGGCCCAGGTTCTGGTCGGGAATGAACAAGATGTGCTGCTGCGGCAGCTCGGAGACGATCTTGACGGCGTTTGAGCTGGTAACGCACACGTCACTCCAGCTCTTGATCTCGACCGTGGAGTTGACGTAGCAGACCACGGCCAGGTCGTCGCCGTACTCGGCGCGCGCCGCATCGACCGTCTCGCGCTTGACCATGTGCGCCATGGGACAGTCCGCGCCCGGCTCGGGCAGCAGCACGGTCTTGGTGGGATTGAGCAGCTTGGCGCTCTCGCCCATAAACTCCACGCCGCACAGCACGATGGTCTGCTGCGGCAGGCTCTTGGCAAGCTTTGCCAGGTAGAAGCTGTCGCCGACGTAATCGGCCACAGCCTGAACCTCGGGCGCCACGTAATAGTGCGCCAGGATCACCGCGTCGCGTTGGGTTTTAAGTTGCTGAATGGCCTCGACGAGCTCTGCGGGCACCAGTGCCGCGCGCTCCGTTGCCGTCGTTGCCGATGCTAGGCCGGCCGCGATATCGCGTGCAAGCTCCGACGCATCCATGTTCGCGCTCTGTGCCATCAAGGCCCCTCTCTTTTGGCGAATCTTGGGGCTTTAGTATGACACCTAGGTTTACAGCTGACAAGACAGCTGTAAACCTAGGTGTAAAGTTGAAATAAAGATTCAATCATGCGGCAGGTCCATTTTCGAACTGGCAAGCTGAGGATAGCCGAGCTCTCGATAGCGCAGGAGGCATCTTTCGCCACCGCAATTCCGCTCGGCGCGAGTTGCACGCCGTGGGGCGCAAACGGGACACGCCTCCGCGAGCGGTCCGCACCCAATGTGGCAAAATCGAACTACTAAGGGGGCTCAGAATGCTCAAGATTATTGCCTGCGACGATGACGTCGCTTTTCTAGATAGACTGCACCGGATGATCGACCGTTGGTCGATCGAGACGGGCACGGCGGTCGATGTTGCGCTCGTCACGCGCGGCGAGGACCTGCTGGCGCGCCATGCCGCGTCGCGCGCCGACATCATCCTGCTCGACATGATCATGCCGCTCGTCAACGGCATGGACACCGCACGCGAATTGCGCCAGGCCGACACCGCCGTGCGCCTGGTGTTCCTTACCTCGTCGCCCGAGTTTGCACTGGAGTCCTACGAGGTCCGCGCCTTCGACTATCTGCTCAAGCCCGTGACTTACGAACGCCTGGCGCAGTTACTCGACGAACTTTCGAGCATGCGCCCGGCGGCAACCGACGAGCTCGTGATCAAAACGTCCTTTGGCTACCACGCCCTGCGCCTGTCCGACATCGAATATGCCGAGGCGCGCAACAAGCACGTGGTCTTCCACCTGCGCGACGGACGCGATATCGAGGCACTCGAGTCGTTCCGCAGCGTCGAGGACCGTTTGGCGCAAAATGCCACCTTCTTTAAATGCCACCGTAGCTACCAGGTCAACTTGCGCAACATCGACCACTTCGATCGCACGGACATCGTCATGCGCTCCGGCGCGTGCATTCCGCTGTCGCGCAGCAGCAAGCAGGGGTTCCAAGACGCCTACTTTGCGGTGCGCTTCGAGGGCGGGAGGCGCTGATGATCTCCTCGGTCGAAATGGTCCTTTGGGCAATCCACCACGCCACAACGCTACTCTTTGGCGTCTTTGCTTCGGCGGCGCTATGCGGTATCGAAATCAATCGACGCCATGCACTCGAGTTGGTGGGGGTCGGAGCCGCAACCGGCGCTGCCTTTTCGATCGCCAATGTCGTTGGCGGAGAGCTTTTTGCCCGTCAGGTCTATCCGCTCGTCGTGCACCTGCCGCTTACCGTCTACCTGTGTGCGCGCTACCGTCTGAGCCCGCTGCTCGCGGCATTGGGCGTCACCAGCGCCTATCTGAGCTGTCAGTTCAGCAACTGGATGGGCATCGCCGCCTTTGCCGCAACCGATTCGCAGATCGCGTACTATCTGGCGCGCATCGCGACCACGCTCGGCGTCTTTGCCGTCCTGCTGCATTGGGCCGGCGACATTGGACCCCGCCTGGCGATTAAAAGCCCCACCGAGCTGAGCATCCTTTTAATCCTGCCGCTCGTCTATTACATCTTTGACTACGCCACCAACGTCTACACCACGCTGTTCCACTCGGGCTCGGTGGTGACAGTTGAGTTTTTGGCATTTGCGCTCTGTGCCTTCTATCTTATGTTTCTTGCCGTTTACCTGCGCGAATACGAAGAAAAGGAAACCGCCGAGCGAGAGCGTTGGATGCTCGAAACCCGCGACAGCGCCGCCATCAAAGAGCTCGAGGCTTGGCGTCAATCTGGGCGCGAGCTGTCGATTCTTCGCCACGATATGCGCCACTTCCTACGCGGCCTGGCCACTTTAATTGAAGAGGGCCACACCGACGAGGCGCTCAAACGCATCGATGAGCTCTGCGAAGCCGGCGACCGCACCGCCGTACGCCGCTTCTGTGCCAACGAGACCGTAAACATCGCGCTTTCGTCATTCAACTCAGATATCAATAGAAACGGCATTACCGCCAACCTGCGCGCCGCCGTACCCGAAACCGTCCACGTAGGTGACGCCGACCTGTTTAGCGTGCTCTCAAATGCCTTGGAAAACGCTATCACCGCCGCAAGCGCCGCACCCCAAGGAAAGCGATTCGTCGACCTTGACCTGCGACTTGAGGACGGCCAGCTGTTGCTGTTAGTTTCCAACACGTTTGACCGCGCGCCGCGCATGGTCGACGGCATGCCCGTGACCCGGCATGCGGGCCACGGCTTTGGAACCAAGAGCATCAAACTTGCCGTGGAGCGCATGAACGGCAACTGCCAGTTCCGCATTAACGGCGATCGGTTTGAGCTGTGCGCTGTGATGTAGAAGTACGGCGCCGATCCTGCGGCGTGTCTTGCCCGCCAGGCAATCGCTCGCCGGCGCCAATCCGCTACAGCGGAGCGGCCGCCGGGGTCAGCTGCTTGATGTAGGCCCACATGCGCTGCTTGGCCGCCTTGTCGGTCAGCGCCGCCTCGAAGCCATCGAGCGCGAGCACGCGGCGACCCTGCACATGGGCGACCAGGCCGGGCTTGAGCATGGCGGTGTCGAAGTCATCAATCGCCACGAGCATATCGGCGTAGGTTTCGCGCATGACATCGGCCGCGCTGTTATCGAGCAGCAGCACCGCCTCGGGATCCAGAGCCTCCAGTGCCTCGCGGAACAGGTCGCACGGCAGGGCGTGGCCCACCGTCACAGCTCCGTCGCCCGCGCCAGCGACGCTTGCCAGCACGCAAAAATCCTCGGGAGCATATCCGATGGCGCCGAGCGCCTTGCGCAACGCGGCGCCATCCGCGCCGGCGGCCAGCTCGCCGCCCGAGCACTCGGCTTCATCCAAATCGCCTTTGACCAGCACAATCGGCGAGCACGCGTTGCCCGCGATGCGCACACCGCGATCTGCAAGCGACGCGAGCTCCTGCTCGGCCGCCTGGGCGATGGCTTCTTTTTTCTGGCTTTGTGACGTGGACATGCGCTCTCCAATCGTTTGCGTGCCCACCATTATATAAAAGAGCTGCCCGCGAGTGGTTGCTTTGCGGGCGGCTGGGTATAAGCACGGTCGTACTGAGTTTTACGCGGCCGAGCCGCGTCGTATTATGGAGGTCACCATGGCTGACATTAAGCAGATTACCCCCGAGAACTTCGATTCCATCGTTAACGACAGCCTGCCCGTGCTGGTCGATTTTTGGGCGCCCTGGTGCGGGCCCTGCCGATCGCTCTCGCCCATCGTGGACGAGGTAGCCGATGAGCTGGCGGGCAAGCTTGCCGTTGCCAAATGCAACGTCGACGACAACCAGGACCTGGCCATGAAGTATGGCGTCATGAGCATCCCCACGCTGATTGTGTTTAAGAACGGCGAGGAGATTGACCGTTCGGTTGGCGCTCTGCCCAAGGCGAGGCTGCAGGCGCTGCTGGAGAAGCATCTGTAATACGCTTGTTACTTACCCGCCGTCCATGAGCGGTTTTGCACCGCTCGCCGGACTGCCGGGTGCGGCGCGTGCGACCACGGATAGTATGGTAGTCACAAACAGCCCCCAGTGAACGGGTGCGAGTCGCACAGACTCGCACCCGTTTTCTTATGCAGCTGCGCACAGAGTGGGCGTAGTAAAATCTGAACCACTGAACTGCCCCATACAAAAGGAGATTTCCCATGCATGATGTTGGAATGAACATGAGCCAGCTTGCCATGAGCGTCAAACAGGTCGACGACACCATCGAGCTCGCTCACGAATGGAGCCATCAGTTGCTGCATGCGACCGAGAATTTTGACATGGAGCGCATCGGCGCCAAGCTCGAGGCCGCCATGGCCGCGTTGCACGAGGCGCATGACGCGCTCGAGGGCTACGAGGAAGCCATCGAGGCCGACCACAACTCCGTCGGCTCCGTGAAGCTGGTGTAAGGTGGCCGAACACGAGCACGGCTGCGGGTACGAGCACGAGCATCCGCACGGGGCGGACGGTGACGCGGGCTGCCACTGTAGTGGCTCCGGCTCCGAGCTGGTCCGTTTTTCGGTTACCGCACCGGATGACCTGCTGCGCCGTTTTGACGAACAGATCGCGCGCCGCGGCGACGTGGCCAACCGCTCCGAGGCCGTGCGCGACCTGATTCGCGCCTCGATCGCCAAGGAGCAGATGCGCACGCCCGACGAGCATGTTATCGGGTCGCTCACCATGATCTACGACCACCATACCGGCGACCTGACGCGCCGTCTGGACGAAGTGCAGCACGACTACACCGACGAGATCGTATCGACCATGCACGTGCATCTGGATCACCACAACTGTCTGGAGATCCTGGCACTCAAGGGTCGCGGCGAGCGCGTCTACGAACTAGCCGATCGCCTGCTGGGCCTGCGCGGCGTTAAGCACGGCGAGCTCACGTGTGCCGCCACCAAGCAGAGCCTGGGGCTGTAGCGCACCTGTCCCTATTTGGTCGGTTTTGATGAGGGGTGTCGCATGCGACATGTGCATATTCATGTGACGGGCATTGTGCAGGGCGTTGGCATGCGGCCGTTTGTGTATCGCGAGGCCATGGCGCATGGCATTTGCGGATGGGCGCTCAACGCGGGCGACGGCGTGCATATCGAGGCGCACGCTCCGGCCGATGCGCTCGATGCTTTTGTTGCCGCGCTTTCTGCGCATGCGCCTGCGGCAGCCCGCGTAGAATATGTCGAGGTTGTGGACCTGGCAGCCCACGGTTGGGATACCGCCAATGAGCAGGGCTTTCGTATTGTGGCATCGCAGGACCAGACCGCGCACACGACGCTCGTCTCGCCCGATATCGCCACCTGCGATGATTGTCTGCGCGAGTTGTTCAACCCCGCCGATCGGCGCTATCACTACCCCTTTATCAACTGCACTAACTGCGGCCCACGCTTTACCATCATCCGATCGCTGCCTTATGACCGAGCGGCCACGTCGATGGATTGTTTTCCCATGTGTCCCAAGTGCGCCGCGGAGTATGCCGACCCACTCGACCGGCGTTTTCACGCGCAGCCCGATGCCTGCTTTGATTGCGGGCCGCATATCACGTGGCGCGAAGCGAGCGTGGGCGGTGAGCCGGGCGAAGCCGCCGCGTTGCCGGCCGTCGGCACCACGCGCGAGACCAGCGACGCCATTATCGACCGCTGTGTTGAGCTGCTGGCCGGTGGCGGTATCGTCGCCATCAAGGGTCTGGGCGGATTTCACTTGGCATGCGACGCTTCCAACGAGCAGGCGGTAGCCGAGCTTCGCCGCCGCAAACGCCGCAGCAACAAACCGCTTGCCGTTATGGTACGCGACCTTGCCGACGCTGAACGCCTGTGCCATGTCAACGACGTTGCACGCGGCTTGCTGGCCGGCAGCATTCGCCCCATTGTGCTGCTGCGCCGACGTGCTGCTTGCGAGAGCGGCGGCTCCCCCGACGCCCTCGCGCTCGCGCCGTCCGTCGCGCACGACCTTCCAGATCTCGGTGTTATGCTCCCCTACACCCCGCTTCAGCATCTGTTGCTTGCCGCGGCAGAAGCCCGCGGTATGCACGCGCTCGTCATGACCAGCGGAAACCTGAGCGAAAAGCCCATCGAGACCGATGACGATCTTGCCTGGGAGCGCCTCGTTGCCGCCGGCATTGCCGACGCGCTGCTCGGCAACGACCGCGCGATTCTCTCGCGCTACGACGACTCCGTGGTGCGCGTGGTCGACGGCGCCGTTATGCCCGTGCGCCGCGCTCGCGGATATGCACCCCAGCCGCTGCCGTTGCCGGCGCTCGACGGCGCTCCGTCCTGCGTGCTCGCCTGCGGGCCACAACAAAAGGCCACGATTGCGCTCACGCGTGAAGGGACGAACGGCGAGGCAACCTGTTTTGTGTCGCATCATATCGGCGATGTTGAAAACGGCGAGACCTTCGATGCCTGGAACGCCGCGCGCACGCGCTTGGAAGATCTCTTTGACTTGGCGCCCGCCGCCTTGGCCTGCGATTTGCACCCCAGCTATCTATCGAGCCAGTGGGCGCGCGAGCAGGCACGGGAGCACAATCTGCCGCTCGTCGAGGTGCAGCACCATCATGCGCATATCGCGAGCGTAATGGCCGAGGCCATCGCCGCGGGCCAGCTTACAACCGACGCGCGTGTCCTTGGCATCGCCTTTGACGGCACCGGCGCCGGCACCGATGGGACCATTTGGGGCGGCGAGTTTCTTGTTGCCGGCCTTGGCGGCTTTGAGCGCGCCGCGCATTTGCGCACCTGGGCGCTCCCCGGCGGGGCGGCCTCCGTGCGCGACGCCCGCCGCAACGCCTTTGCCCTGCTCAGTGAGCTCGGTCTGCTCGAGCACCCAGGCGCCGCTCGGCTTTTGGACAGCCTCGACGAGCAAACGCACAGCGTGACAGCCACCATGATCGAGCACGGCATCAACAGCCCGCGCACCAGCAGCATGGGGCGTCTCTTTGATGCCGCGGCAGCAATTCTGGGCATCTGCGACAAGGCAACCTACGAGGGCGAGCCTGCCATAGAACTCGAAGCCGCCGCCTGGCGCGCGTTCAGCAGTGAAAGTGCCTGCCCCACCGGCAATATGGCCAGCTTTTCCGTAATCGAATCATCCCGTCCGGACGACTTCCATGTTCTGAACTCCAGACCGCTTTTTGAGGCGCTTTTGGAGGGAATCAGGACCGGCGTGCCCGCCGGCAAGCTCGCGCTCGACTTCCATGTCACCATCGCACGCGCGTCGGCCCGCATCGCAAGCGAGATCTGCGTCCGTGAAGACCTCGATACCGTCGCGCTCTCGGGCGGCGTGTTCATGAACCGACTTTTGCTTCAGCTCCTCACCCGCAAGCTTAAAGACGCAGGCCTTACGGTCTTGGTTCCCCAAACCGTGCCCGTTAACGACGGCTGCATCGCCTACGGTCAGGCGGCAGTCGCACGCACTCGCCTCGCACAGGTCGCACCGCAATAGGCTGTTTGGCCAATCCGTGCGCCGCCGTCTCACAGGTGTAACGCGTTTGCTCGTGACTCCCGCGAGCGCTACCATCATCTGATAGGTAATTAGGCGCCTATCCAGCGCAAAACGTATAAAAGGGGAACATTATGTGCCTTGCCGTTCCCGGTAAAGTAGTCAAACGCGACGACGACCTCAAGGCCACCGTCGACATGATGGGCATCGAGCGCCCGGTGTCGCTGCGACTCGTGCCGACGGCACAAGTAGGCGACTATATTCTGGTGCACGCTGGATTTGGCATCCAGATCGTCGACGAGCAGGAGGCGCAGGATACGCTCGACCTGGTCAACACCATGACCGAACTGGTCGAAGAAGACCAGCTGGCCAGCAACCCGGCCGAGGCGTACTAGTGGTGGCCGGACAGCCGGTTCGCTCCGGTATCGACTTTTCGGCATTTCGCGACCCCAAGCTGGCTCGCGAGCTCATCGATCGTATTCATGAGTTTGTCGGCAACCGCAGCATCAACCTTATGGAAGTCTGCGGTACGCATACCGTGAGCATCGGGCGCTATGGCTTTCGCTCTATTATGCCGACGGGACTCAAGCTGCTAAGCGGCCCGGGGTGCCCCGTTTGCGTCACCGCCAACCGCGACATCGATCACGCAATCGCGCTTTCCAACATGGACGGCGCCATCATCACCACCTTTGGCGACATGATGCGCGTGCCCGGATCGTCCACCTCGCTTGCCGCGCAAAAGGCGGCGGGGCGCGACATCCGCATCGTCTACTCTCCGCTCGACGCACTCGACATTGCCGAGCAAAATCCCGAACGCCCGGTCATCTTTATGGGCGTCGGCTTTGAGACCACAACGCCCACCATTGCCGCCGCTATCCTGGAGTCCGACGCGCGCGGGCTCCAGAACTTCTCGGTCTACTGTGCTCACAAGACCACGCCGCCGGCGCTGCGCGCCATCGCCAACGATCCCGAGACCACTATCGACGGCTTTATCCTTCCGGGACACGTCGCTACCATCACGGGCCTGGCACCCTTTGGGTTTTTGGTCGATGAGTTCGAGACCCCCGGCGTAGTCACCGGGTTTGAGCCGGTCGATATCCTGCAAGGTATCTGCATGCTGGTCCAGATGGTTGTCGAGAAAAGGCCGGCGATCGACAACGCCTACCGCCGTGGCGTCAACGCTGACGGCAACCCCGTAGCGCGCCAGCTGGTCGAGCAGGTATTTGAGCCGTGCGACACCACGTGGCGCGGACTGGGACCGATTGCCAACTCGGGTCTTTCCATCCGGCCCGAATTCGCGCGCTTTGATGCCGGCGCCCGCTTTGACGTACCCATTGAACCGACGGTCGAACCACGCGGGTGCCGCTGCGGCGACGTGCTGCGCGGCGCCATCACGCCGAGCGACTGCCCGCTGTTCGGCCACGCATGTACGCCCGAACATCCCGTCGGACCGTGCATGGTGAGCTCCGAGGGCAGCTGTGCAGCATATTTCCGCTACCGAGGCTGTTAGGTTCCGCCGTTCTAACGAACGGCGGACCGGTCGACGCTGCGCGCCATTCAGGCGAGCGATTTGCCTTTCAATCGTCGGCTGCGGGCAAAAGCCCAGCAGCCTCCTCTTTCAAGGCAACTCACTTCGCCTGAATGGCGCTCGCTGACTTTTACTTAACATCGATTCTGCCACACTCAGCTATTGCCGACCCCCCCACGATTGGAGTTTTCGATATGTCCCGTACTGCCACCGATAGCACTGTCCTGTTGGGCCACGGCTCTGGCGGCCAGATGATGAAACGCATCATCGATGAGGTCTTTTTGGATGCCTTTGGGTCGCCCGAACTGCTCGAGGGCAACGATGCCGGCGTCGCTGCGCTGCCCGCGAGCGGGCGCATCGCCATGTCGACCGACAGCTTTGTAGTCTCGCCGCAGTTCTTCCCCGGCGGCAATATCGGCCGACTCGCCGTGTGCGGAACCGTCAACGACGTCGCGACCTCGGGCGCTAATGTGCGCTACCTCTCATGCGGCTTTATCCTCGAAGAGGGCTATCCCATGGACAAGCTGCGCCAGATTGTGCAGACCATGGCCGAAACGGCACATGAGGCAGGCGTGAAGATTATCACCGGCGACACCAAGGTGGTCGAGCGTGGCGGTGCCGACGGCGTCTACATCAATACCGCTGGCGTAGGCGAGGTGCCCGCAGGCGTGACGCTCAGCGGTGCCAACTGCCGGCCCGGCGATGTCATCCTGGTGTCGGGCACACTCGGCGACCACGGCATCGCCATCATGAGCCAACGCGAGGGCCTGGCGTTTTCGAGCACCATCGAAAGCGATGCCGCGCCGCTCAACCACCTGATTGCCGATGTGCTTTCCGCAGCACCCGACACACACTGCTTCCGCGACCCCACGCGCGGTGGCCTGGCCTCGACGCTTAACGAGTTTGCGCAGGCCAGCGGCGTTGCCATGGAGGTCGACGAGGATGCCGTGCCCGTGCGCCCCGACGTGCAGGCCGCCTGCGAGATGCTCGGCTACGATGTGCTGCAGGTGGCAAACGAGGGCAAGATGGTTGCCGTCGTGCCGACCGAGCAAGCCGATGCCGCGCTGAGCGCCATGCGCGCCGCCCGCTACGGCGAGAATGCCGCCATCGTCGGTCGCGTGCTGCCACTTGCCGAGGGCGCCCGTCCCGCCGTGCGCGTACGCACCGGCTGGGGCTCGACCCGCATCCTCGACATGCTCGTAGGAGAGCAGCTGCCGAGGATTTGCTAGCGGGCGAGCGCCGGCCGGCGCGGCTTCGCTCCGCCACCAGGCCGTCGTCCCGCCCTGCCCGATCCGCTGCCACCCCAAGATTGAGCGAGCCAAATGTTCACCCTGGAAATGAGCGGGGCACACGTGCGGCAGAGAGCATGTAAATCGACGAATGCATTTCCCCCAAATATCAAATAGCCCCGCGACCGGGCTGAAATCGGTCGCGGGGCTTTGCATTTTCAAGCTTTGCTGTTGTCTACGCTCTGAACTTTGGATACGTCAGCAGCATGAGCGCGACGCTCACGCCCAGCTGCATGAGAATCTGGCGCACGTCGCCGGCACCTCCTAACGCCGCGGCGCGAACCAGATTGGCGACGCCGAGTGGCATGCCGCCGCCAAACCAGAGCGAAAGACCTAGCAGCACCTTGTCACCCATATCAGGCTCAAAGGGCACCGAGGCCACCACCGCCCGATACGCTCGCACCTCAAGGAAGATCAACGCCACGATGAGCAGCAAGGTAACGAGCATCGACGCGATCGATGCAGAGGACGCCGCAGAGCCCGTAAGCTCGCCCACAGTCGCATCCATAAGTAGAACGCCCACCGCATAAATCAGTGACATGACCCCCAGGGTCGTAAGCGCCGAACGCGCCCCAACGCGCCCCGCGCCCCTAGCGCCAACGTTTCTTGCCGTCATCGTTAACCTCCCTAAGCAAAGGGCCCGCCGGCGCGCACCGGCGGGCCAATCTTTCTGGAGCCAGCCCACCTTGGGTGGCCCAAAGCGCATCGGCGCGGCTTTTGCCCGCCTACTCCCCGCAGCCACTCTCGACAAGCGCCACGAGGGCATCGACGGCGGCCGCCTCGTCGGCGCCGTCGGCCGCAATCACAATCTCGCAACCGCAGATCATCCCCAGGCTCATGACCATCAAGATAGACTTGGCGTCCTTGGCGTCTCCGCCCACCTTGCCAACGGTGATCGAGCTCTCGTACTTGCTTGCCTCCTGCACAAACAGCGACGCAGGACGCGCGTGGATACCGCTCGGATTCTTGACGATCGTCGTCTTGGAAACCATCTCTGCTCCTTACTCCACCACGATGTTGTCGGTTGCGGTATCGGCACCATTGCTAGCGATAAGTTTCTTATAGTAGAAGAAGCTCTTCTTCTTACCGCGTTTGCCGGTGCCGTTGCCGTGGTCGTCCTGGTCGACCGAGATCTGGCCGTAGCGCTTGGTCATCTCGGAGGTGCCGGAGCTGATCAGGTCGATAGGGCCCCACCAGGCGTAACCAAAGACGTCGACACCGTCGAGAATCGCCTGGTGCATCTGCTCGACGTGCTCCTTCATATACTCGATGTGCGCGTCGTCGTCGCAGAAGCCGTTCTCATCGCGGTTCTCGGTCATGCCGTTACCATTCTCGGCGATGAAGATCGGTAGGTGGTAGCGATCGTAGATGTGGTTGAGCGTGATGCGGAATCCCACGGGATCGATCGGCCAGCCCCACTCGGTCATCTCGAGGTATTGGTTCTTGATCTCGGTAACCAGCTTGCCGCTCGGCTCGGGGGAAATTTTGCCCTTGTAGCGCATGATGTAGGTCATGTAGTAGCTGATGGAGATGTAGTCAACCACGCCGGCCTTGAGGGTTTCGAGGTCGCCGTCCTCCATCTTGATATCGACGCCGTAGTCGCGTAAGAAACGCTTCACGTAGTAGGGGTACTCGCCCTTGGCCTGGATATCGGTGAAGAACCAGTTGAAGTGGTCCTCAAAAAGCACCTGGAGCTGATCCTCGGGCTTGGAGGTCTCAGCGTAGTTCTCAAGACGGCAGAGCATGTTGCCGATGTGAGCCTCGGGGTCAATCTCGCGCAGTTTGATAACCGCCTTGGCGGAAGCCACGAGCTGATTGTGAGCGACCTGGAACTTCTCGGGCCAACGGCCGGCATAGGGGTTGGAGCCGTCTTCTTTCTCGTCCCAAATCACGCCGCAGCAGGTGCAGGGGTTGGCGTAGACGTGGTTGATTTCGTTGAAGGTCATCCAATACTTGACCTTGCCCTTGTAGCGGCGGAAAAGCGTCTCAGCATAGTGCTCAAAGGCGTCGACCACGTGACGGCTCGCAAAGCCGTTGTACTCCTCGGCCAGGTGAAGCGGCATATCAAAGTGGTTGAGGGTGACCATGGGCTCGATCCCGTGCTTATGGCACTCGTCAAAGACTTTATCGTAGAAGGCCAGACCCTCCTCGTTGGGCAGGGCGTCGTCGCCGTTGGGGAAGATACGGCTCCAGGAAATGCTCATGCGAAAGACGCCGAAGCCCATCTCGCCCAAAAGCGCAATGTCCTCCTTGTAGGTGTGGTAGAAGTCGATGCCGCGTCGTTTGGGAAAATCATAGGCCATCTCGTCTGCCTTGCGAGCTGCGAGTGACTGTCGCGTAACGGAGTTGAGCGGGCCGCCCTCGACGATGCCCTCGCGGGCGCAGGTCTCGCGGTCGAGCAGAATCACATAGTCGGAGACCGCAGGGCCGCGACCGCCCTCGTCCCATGCGCCCTCGATCTGGTTGGCAGCGGTAGCGCCGCCCCATAGAAAACCCTCGGGAAAAGTCTCACCAAAGTCATAGGTAGAAAGGTCGATCATGGTATGTCCTCATCTCTCTTGGTTGGGTTGGGGATGCGAGCCGCAGGGCGCGACCCGCAATCGGGAGACGCGTTAGCGGGCGGTCAGCGCGCGCACTACGGGCATCATCTTCTTGGCCATGTGCAGCTCGGCGCTGATGGTCATAAGCGTATCCTGGGCGTGCACGAACAGCAGGGAGTACTCGACCTCCTCGCCGCCCGCCTGGCGCTGGATCATCTCGGTCTGCGCTTTGTGCGCCTCAAGGATCTTGGCATCAGCCTCGGCAAGATGCGCGTCTGCCGCATCGAAATCGAACTCCGCCAGGGCATCCATCGCCTTGTCGATGCAGGCGCGGCCGTCGCCAGCGTTGATGATGACGTTCATCGCGACCGCAGGAACGTTGATTGTCTCATCAGCCATCATGGCCTCCTATTCTTGGGTACCGGCCGCCTCCACGGCCGGTACTGAAACATCTGGTAGCAACTAGGCGACGAACTCTGAGTCGCCCGTAGAGGTTTACTCGACAGCAGCTGCGGCAGCGGCCTTGGCGGCTTCCTTGGCAGCCTTCTTGGCCGCTTTCTTTGCAGCCTTCTCGGCAGCCTGCTCTTCCTCGATCTTGCACTGGTAGTTATCGGCAGCCTTAAAGAACGGGAACCACAGAATCGCGGCGATCAGCAGGTTGACGCAGACAAGTGCGATATTGCGCACGTCTCCGCCCGACATAAAGAACGCCGAGACCGCATTGGGCAGGAAGTTCATATCGAAATTCTCGACGTGCAGGCTCGCCCAGCCCATGCTCATCCAGAGGTAGGCGTTGGCAGACAGCAGGATAGACTGCAGCACCATGGGGATGAACATAAAGGGGTTGGCGACGATCGTGGAGAAGACCAGCGGCTCGTTAATGTTGAACAGCGACGGGATAATCGTTGCACGGCCGAGCGTCTTGTTCTTCTTGGACTTGGCAAAGAGCATGTAGAAGGCCAACGGAAGCGTTGCGCCCTCGCCGCCGATCATGATGTAGCGAGTAATGCCGTACGCGTTAATGTTAGTGGGAGCGAGGCCTGCGGCATAGGCGGCCATGTTCTCGGCAAGAGCAGACTTTTGGATGGACTGCTGGATCGGCGAGAACACCCAGCCGGAGATGCCAAAGAAGTAGAAGGTGTCCATGACAAGCGGGATGGCGATGGTGCCGGGCAGCGTCTGGGCAAAGCCGGTAACGGGCGAAAGGATGATCGCGACCGCGCTAAAAACGTCGACCTGGAGCATGTTGGTAAAGAGCCAAGCCACAAAAAGCGACAGCAGCACCGCAATGATGTTATCGAACCAGTTCTTGACGAAGTCGGGCACGAGGCTGTCCTCGGAAAAGAACGTCATGCGCGCCATGCGCTTGTAGATAAAGCCAACGACAAATCCCACGACCATCGCGGTGAACATGCCACCCGCGCCAAACTTGGCCATCTGGAAGACATAGCCCTGATCGGTGATGGTGGGGTTCATGCACAGCATAAAAGCGCCTATACCGGTAAAACCGGCAATCATGCTGCGGTCTTTGCGATCTTCCTTGACCGCAACGTTATGCGGGATGATAAACGCCATGAACATGCCCACGAGGCCAAACGAGAACGTAGTGAGCGGCGACAGGTCGGGCAGGGCCGGGACAAAGCGACGGATAATGTTCCACAGGCTCGGGATGGCCGAGACCATGGAGAAGGGGACGATGTAGAGAACTGCGTCGGAGATAACGCCAAACCAGTAGGTTGAGGTAAGCTTGTTCATCACGGGGACGACATGCTCGGTGATCCACGCCTGGATCGCTTCCATGACCTTTTGCGGCATGTTGTCCCCTCCTAGTCTTCGTCAAGCAGGTCGTAGGCATCCTCGAGGATGCTCTCGCCGTCGAGCGCCGCGTAATAGTCGGGGTCGATGGCCATGACCTTCACGCCGTGAGATGCCACTTGAGACTGGATCTCGGGCACCTCGGAGGCGAAGTGCGGACCGAGCAGGAGGACGTCGATCTTGTCGGCGTAGTCCATAATCTCAGACTTACTGACTGCCTTGATGGTGCAGTCAAGACCCTTGGACTTTGCGACCTTGCGCATGCCTGCCGCCATAAAGCCGGTCGAGGCACCGATGCCGCAAGCGAGGAGAATGCGAACGGTGCCGTTCTCATCTGCCATGGGGTACTCCTTTCCCAATAAGCGGGCTCGAGGCAGCTCCGATGCCGCTGCGATCCCCGCTGTGTTCTTGGGCGCCCGTGTCGACCCGGCCGCCCTTGACCGTGACTGCACTATACGCGGCGGAGGGCTCTTGCCGCCAACCGACTTTTTGCCGCATGGCGGCAAGGCGGCAGATTTTCCGCCCGCGCGGCAAGCCGGGCGATTTTCCGCTTGGGCGGCAAATTGGAAAAGACACCCTTTCTTAACCTGAGATACCATGGGGCGGTACACCCTGTCTGCCGTTCATCTCTTGGAGGAAAGCCATGGCGAGCGCCAAGCAGAACCGCATCAACCGCATGATCGACGTGCTCGAAAACAGCAGCTCATGGGTGTCTTCCTCGATGCTTGCCGGCCTTTTGGGCGCGAGTGAGCGAAGCATCCGCAACTATGTTGCAGAGGTCAACGAGACCGGTACGCGACATATCGAATCGTCTAAAGAGGGCTATCGCCTTGCCACGGCGGCGCCGGCTGCCGCCAGCGCTTCCGCTAGTCCTTGCGAAGGTGTCAATACCCTCCCCGCGAACGCGGACTCCAGGCGCGACTTTACTATCTCCCGCCTTGTCAACGCATGCGATGGACTCTCCGTCTTTGATATCGCCGATGAGCTCTTCATCAGCGAGAGCACGTTTCAGAGCTCCGTGATGCCGCAGGTGCGCGCACTCGTGCGGCAGTTCGGCCTCAATGTCGAGACACACGACTACCGCATGACACTCACGGGGCGAGAGGCCGACAAGCGCAAGCTTCTCGGCCACATAGCAACCCACAACTCCTATGGCTATTTCACCTCAACCAAAACGCTCGAAAACATGTTTCCCGACTTTGACGTGCAGGCAACCCTCTCGAGCTTGGTCGCGATCTGCCAGCGCTCGGATTTATTTATCAACGACTACGCGCTCTCCAACCTGCTCGTGCACCTGTTAGTGATCATCATCAGGCTCACCTCGAACAACGAGCTCAGCGAGGTGGACGGCCCCATCGATGCAGACGGCCTAGTGGCACAACTCGGGCAGCGCGAGCAGATCGTACGCTGCGCCCAGCGCATCGCCGCCTACTTTGAGAAGGAGTTTGGTTGCGCCATCCCACGCGCCGATTTTCAGCAAATCCTGCTGCTTTTGGCGCTTTCCGTCGAACGTTGCGATTTTGACGAGCTCAACCGCGAGAAGCTCTCAAGCATCATTGACCGCGATTTTGTAGACATGGTTCTGGGGATTCTCGACGAGTGCGGCAAGCGCTACAACCTACCGCGCTTTATCGACGAGCCCATGCGCCTGCAGCTCGTCCTGCATATGTTTAACGCCTACCAACGAGCCGTCTACCACGTAAGCTACCCCAACCCGCTCGCTGCGCAGATCAAAAGCGAGTACGCACCGGTCTACGATATGGCGGTCTATATCGCCCATCGCTTCTCGACGGCCATGGATATCGAGGTAGGCGAGAACGAAATCGCGTTTATCGCCTTTCACATCGGCGCCTATTTTGAGAAGTTTTCCGCACCCGACGGCGCCATCACCTGCACGGTCATCATCGAGGAGTATCACGACTTTGCGCGCAGGCTTGTCGACGACCTTAAGGCCGAGTTTGGAGACGACATCAGCGTTGTTGCCGTGAGAAGCTGTGATAGCTACCTGGCCGATCCTCCCGAGAGCGATGTGGTGGTCACTACGGTCGACGTGCCGGTTTGTGGCGGTAGCACCAAGATCTTGATCGGGCCCATCCTCACTAAACAGAACGTGCGAAAGATCCGCGACCGGCTTTGTGCCATCCAAGAGCGGCGGCGGCGCCTCTACGCTCAGGGCCTTTTGGGGCACCTGCTGTGGCCGGAGCTATTTATACGCAACATAGACGCGGTTGACGCCACAAGCTGCATCGACCGAATGGGAGAGCTTTTGGCTGCTCAGGAGCTCGTAACGCCCGAATTTATCGCCAACGTGCATCTGCGCGAGAACGTCTCATCGACAGCGTTTACTGACTGCCTTGCCATACCCCATGCGATCTCGGTGTATCCCAAGCGCTCGTTTATTGCCGTGGTCCACAATGACGCCCCGATTCCTTGGGGACGCCACGACGTGCGATTTGTGCTGCTTATAGGTACCGCGCAGGAAGACATGGGGCTCTTTAGAGATGTGCTCGACCTGATTATCGAAGTGTTCTCCTCGGTAGAGACCACGATGAGGCTCATGCAGACCGACACCTTCGAAGAGTTTCTGGCTGCGTTTACGCACGATATCGGATAAAGGCTCGACCCGCATCCTCGACATGCTCGTGGGAGAGCAGCTGCCGAGAATTTACTAGGGCGGAATTGCACGGCTGGCGCGATGTGGCTTGATATCCCTGGAGATGTTCAGATTCCAGCCACGCCAGACGCGTAAGCCCAGTATTATGAGGTGCGTTTTAAACCCAATGACGGGAGCTTTCATGGCAGCAGCTTTTTCCACCGTGATCTTTGACCTGGACGGCACCATTCTCAACACGCTCGAGGACCTGGCGGCCGCCGGCAACCATACCTGCGAGACGCACGGCTGGCCCACGTTTGCCGTTGACGAGTACCGTTACAAGGTGGGAAACGGCATGCTCAAGCTGGTTGAGCGCTTTATGCCCGCCGAGTACGCGGGCGACAGCCGTATGTTTGAGCAGACGCTTGCCGAGTTTAGGGCTTACTACGGCGAGCACAAGGAGGACCACACCGCACCGTACGCCGGCACGATCGAGATGCTCGACCGCCTGCGCGCCGCGGGTGTGCAGCTTGCCGTGCTCACTAACAAGGACCACGTCTCGGCCGCTCCGCTTATCGAGAAATACTTTGGTTCCGAGCGCTTTGCGCTGGTGCAGGGCCGCGTCGATGCGCTTCCTCCCAAGCCCGAGGCGCCTGTTACGCTGCATGTGATGAAAGAGCTAGGCGCCGACCCGGCAACCACACTCTATGTGGGCGATTCCAATGTCGATATCCTGACCGGTCACAACGCCGGCCTCAAGAGCGCCGGCGTCGCCTGGGGCTTCCGTGGCCGCGCAGAGCTCGAAGCAGCCGGTGCCGACTACGTGGTTGACACGCAGGAAGAGCTCGCGGCGCTGATCCTGGGCGAGTAACGCCAGCGCTGCCCAACCCAGCCGCCGCAATGCCGTTGCGCGGAAAGTAGTCGTTGGGGACGTTCTTAAACGACTGGTCAAACAATGGCAACGTCGCAGGTAGAGGACGGACAGCGAAAACGCCCCTAAGCGAGCAAGGTGACGTGAAATGAAAGGGCGCTGACCTTCTGGTCGCGCCCTTGAAATTGAACGTCAGATTGCCGCTTAGGGGCGTTTGCAGCGTCGAGCAGTTACGGCGTTTGGTAAAACGCCGCAACGAACTACCGCGTAACTCCCCTAGTTCATCATTGCATTCATCATCTCGGTGGTTGCGGAATCGTCAGCAGACCACTCGCCATCGTCATTGGCGGTGTACTTGAAGGTAACCTTGGTGTCCTTGGTCTTAGCGGCCTTGGTCACGTCGACCATGACCTGGCCGGCCATCTTGTACAGGTCGTCCTCGGAAGGCATCGTATCGAGCGCCGCGATCTTCTCCTGATACTGGGTGGCGAAATCTTCAACGATCTTGTTCATGGACTTGCAGGTAATGGTGACATCGGCAGTCGCGGTGCCCTTGTCCTCGTCGACCGTCACATCGCCGATCTTGTAGTCAAAACCCTCGAGATAGCTCTTGGCGTACTCCTTGGGATCGATGCCCAGCTGCTCGAACTCGTCGCCCGAGGCCTCTTCCAGGCCGGCGAGGAAGTCGTCGCCGCCGTTCTTGACCTCGTCAAACTGCGTCGTAAGATCCTCGGTGATGAGCTCCTCAACCGAAGGACCTCCGCAGCCGGAAAGCACAACCACGCACGCGACCAGAACAGCCATCAGGGGCGCAAGCAGCAGCTTCTTCTTCATGACATTCCTCCCAACAAGCGGCACCGCGCTTCCCGACGCGGTGCGCGTCGTAACAATAAGGCCATACTAGCCGATAACGAACACCCCCGGCAAAGCAAAGGCGCAGTCGGCTCGATTTAACGTCCGAACGGTTTACCGGTCCGCCCAACGCGCAATAAAACGTTCCGCCGCATTGCAATAAAAAAGGGCGGCCGGATAACCCGACCACCCCAAAACACCCTTATGTTGCCGCAGACTACTTGCGGACGACCTTAACGATGGCGTCGCCGGCGGCGACAGCGGAGTCGGCCTCGACGGCGAGCTCAACGTCGGCAAACTCGGCGGTGTTGGACACGGCCACGACGACACAGTCCTTGTAACCGGCAGCAGCGATCTTGGCGCGGTCGATCTTGAGCATGGGCTGGCCAGCCTTAACGACATCGTCGGCCTTGACGAAGCCCTCGAAGCCGTCGCCGTTCATGTTGACGGTATCGACGCCAACGTGCACCAGAACCTCGATGCCGCTATCGGACTGCAGGCCCACGGCGTGACCCATGGTGACGGTCACCTTGCCGTCGCAGGGAGCGTAGACCAGATCGTCCTCGGGCCACACGGCGCAGCCCTTGCCCAGAACCTCGCCACCAAAGACGGGATCGGGCACGTCGGCCATCTTGATGACCTTGCCCTTGACGGGCGAGCACAGCACGTCGGCGCCGGCAGAAGCAGAGATGGAGGCCGGAGCAGCGGCAACCGCGGGCTCAGCCTTCTTCTTGAACATGTCAAACAGACCCATACGTTTTCTCCTCTTGATTCAGCGCAACGTTATGCGCATGCCTATGGTGATTATAGTGCCAAATGGTTCAAATGCTAAGGTGGGGACTCGAATCACGAGCCCATCCCAAGGCTTTTCCCCGGTGGCACCCATCTTGTCGATTAAGCCAGGCCCTCGGCACCGTTGGACTTGATGATCTTCTGGTAGGCGAAGAAGCTGTCCTTGCGGCGGCGCTCGTAGGTGCCGGTGCCGTCATCGTACTTATCGACGTGGATAAAGCCGTAGCGCTTGCGCATCTCGCCGGTGCCGGCCGAGACCAGGTCGATGGGACCCCACCAGGTATAGGCGATCAGGTCGACGCCGTCCTCGATGGCCTCGCCCATGGCTTTGACATGGCTCTGGAGGTAGGCGATGCGGTACGGGTCGTGGATGGAGCCGTCCTCCTCCACCTCGTCGTAGGCGCCCATGCCGTTCTCGACCACCATCAGCGGAATCTCGTAGCGGGCGTAGATCTCGTTGAGGGCGATGCGCAGGCCCGTCGGGTCAATCTGCCACCCCCAGTCGGTGCTCTCGAGGTAGGGGTTCTTGCCGCCAAAGGCCATATTGCCCTCGGTCATCTCGTGGTCCTTATGGGTGCCCACGGTGCCCGACATGTAGTAGCTAAAGGTGTAGAAGTCAACCTTGCCGTCGGCGATGTCCTGCAGGTCGCCGTCGGCGATGTTAAGCTCGATGCCGTTCTCGGCCCAGAAGCGCTTGGCGTAGAACGGGTACTTGCCGCGCACCTGCACGTCGGAGCAGTACCAGTTCATGGTGTTCATCTCCTGCTGGGTGGCAAGGACGTCGGCCGGGTCGCACGTGGCGGCATAGGACAGGATAAAGCAGTCCATGTTGCCCATCTTGAACTGCGGGTAGTGCTCGTGGGCGTAGCGCACGACGCGACCGCTGGCCACGAACTGGTGATGCAGGGCCTGCATACGGGCCTGCGGCGTGGCGTGGACCGCCGAAGCCGGACCCTCAAAGCCCTGGATCATGCTGGTCTCAAAGAGGTTGCCCATGTCCTGGGTGCCGCAGTTGATCTCGTTGAAGGTGAGCCAGAACTTGACCTTGTCCTGGTAACGGTCGAAGACGGTCTGGCAGTACTTCTCAAAGAAGCCGATGAGCTCGCGGCTCGCCCAGCCGTTGTATTTCTCGACCAGATGATAGGGCATCTCGTAGTGCGACAGGGTCACGAGCGGCTCGATATTGTGAGCACGCAGGCAGTCGAAAACGCGATCGTAGAAGGCGAGGCCGGCCTCGTTGGGCTCGGCGTCGTCGCCGTTGGGGAAGATACGGCTCCAAGAGATGGACATGCGGAACATGGTAAAGCCCATCTCGGCGAACAGCGCGATGTCCTCCTCGTAGTGATGGTAGAAGTCGATACCGTCATGATTGGGATAGAAGCGGTCGGGGTCGATGTCGATCGTAATCTGACGCGGCTCCTTGTAGCTGCCGCCCAGGAAGTGGTCGTCGACGGAAGGGCCGCGGCCGTCAACGTTCCATGCGCCCTCAAACTGGTTTGCGGCCGTAGCGCCGCCCCAAAAGAAACCCTCGGGGAATCCCATAAGTGCCTCCTCGCTCATGCGTGTTGCTGATGAAACGAGTATGCCGCCGAGTCGCTCCAGGCCAGGGCGAAGGCGCCGATTTGGACACTTCTTTTCGCAGACGCGCGCTGCAACAGCGCTGCAGCTGAAACTTTTTGACACCGAAGGAGCGAAGACAATCCGCCCCGCGCTTACCGGCGGTATGCCGCGGGGGTGCAGCCATACTTGTCGTGAAACTTACGGTAGAAGAAGCTCATGTTTTCATAGCCCACCGCATGCGCAGCCGCCCCGGCCGTGGCGCCGCCGCGCAGAAGCTCGGCCGCACGTACCAGGCGTCGCTCCTGCACAAGCTGCCTAAAGGTCTTGCCCACATGCCGCTTGAGGAGCGCCGTCGCATAATTAGGGCTCAAGCCAAACTCCGCCGCCATCCCCTCGAGGGAGCATGCAGCGAATTCGCGATCGATATAGCCAAGCATTCCCGTCACCAGGGCAGTGGGCCCCGCTGCGCCGTCCGCCGCGCCGCGCACCAGCTCGCGCTCGTAGCAATCCATGAGCTCGGCCAAAAACAGCTGAAACAGACGCAAGACGATCTCGGGACCGTTGGGGCTCGGGTCGTACAGCTCGCAGAGCATCTCCTGCATGTAGCGCCGAATCCGACGGCTCTCGCCGCAATGAAAACGGACATGGCCCCGATGGTCCGTCTCGCTGTTGAGCGCGTTGAACAAAAACCGCGAGACCGCGCTCTCGCGCGAGAGGCTCGACTCGAGACTCCGGCGCAAAAAAGAGCGTGAAACGGTCATGCTCAGCATGATGTCGTCCTCACCAAGCGCCGCCACGGCATGCGGGCAGAGGGCGTCGAGCAAAAGCACCTCGTTGCGGCCCAGCTCGAGCCTCTCCCCCGCCACCGTCTGCGGGCAGCGTCCGCGATACACATAGCTCAGCTCCACGTAATCATGCACGTGCTCGGGAACTGCATTAAAGCGCGAGTTTTTCCTTATCGTCAGGCCACGCGGCATGCCGGGCTGGGCATAGGCAAACCCTGGCTGGCCAATCTTGCGCACTGGGCATCCGTCGATTTCGACATGCTCGGTCATAATCGACCAATCAAATGCCATGCCGTCTTTATAAGCGATCTCACTGGCGCTCAGTTCGTTGAGCCTACGCTCGAGCTCGTCGATCTCCATGGCTTGCCAATCGTTGATTTGGTCATAGTTCGTCGTGATTCAGATATTAGCAGAACGCGCCGACGCGTCCATAATCTGTGCTATGCAGCAGATCGATCGAGCCAAGGAGGATCCATGACCGCGTACTATCAGCAGGTGCTCGAGGGCACATACGACAACCACGTGCTTCCGTTTTTGTGGATGAAGGGCGAGAGCCATAAGACCATTGCCGAGTATCTGGAAAAGATCGCCGGCGCCGACATCCACGAGGTCTGTCTCGAAAGCCGCCCACACCCCGATTTTTGCGGCGAGGGCTGGTGGCGCGACTTGCGCTTTGTCATTGACGAGTGCAGGCAGCTGGGCCTTAAGCTCTGGATCTTGGACGACGCGCACTTCCCCACGGGCTTTGCCAACGGCGCCGTCAAGGAGGCCGTGCCCGAGCTCCGCAAGATCGTGCTCACGCACCGCACGTTCGACATCGTGGGCCCCACGTCCGCCGCGAGCATCGCGCTCGCCAACATGCTCGACAAAACGGAGCGCTTCTACGGCGTGACATTTATGCAGGACGGCAGCCCCGTCGACGTCGCTTACCGAGTAATCGACGATGCAGACGGCAACCCCAGCCGCCTGGTCTTCGATGCACCTGCGGGCCTCACGCAGGCATGCGTGATGTTCACGAGCGGCAAGACCTCCTACAACGAGGACTACATCAATATGGTCGACCGCGCCTCGGTGGCGCAGCTCATCGATGCTGTCTACGAGCCGCATTTTGAGCATCTGGGCGATGAGTTTGGCAAGACCATCTTGGGCTTTTTCTCCGATGAGCCCGGATTTGCCAACGAGAAGGGCACCACGGGCCCCGATGGCATCTCGGACACGCTCATCGGCAAGGCCACCGCGCCCCTACCCTGGTCGGCCGAGCTTGAGCGTCGCCTGCGCGCGGCACTGGGCGAGCGCTACCTGGCCGAGCTCCCGCACCTGTGGGACCGCGAGCCGGCCGGCGCGCACGTACGCCACGTCTATATGGACATCGCGAGCACCCTCTATAAGGAGTGCTTCTGCGACCAGCTCGGAGACTGGTGCCGCGCGCGCGGCGTGCAGTACATCGGCCACGTTATCGAGGACAAGGACTGCCACGCGCGCCTGGGCGTGGGCGCCGGGCACTACTTCCGCGCCGTGGGCGGTCAGGACATGGCGGGCGTCGACATCGTGATCAACCAGCTGGTACCCGGCATGGACCGCGGCCTTCACAGCTACGGACGCGGCGTGTGGGACCTCGAGTTCTATAACTACGTGCTGCCCAAGCTGGGCTCCTCGGCAGCACACCTCGACCCCAAAAAGCAGGGGCGCTGCATGGCCGAGGTCTTTGGCGCATTTGGATGGCACGAAGGCCTACGCGAGATGAAGTGGATCGCCGATCATTTTTTGGTGCGCGGCGTCAATTGGTTTGTGCCGCATGCCTTTAGCATGGCCGCCTTCCCCGACTGGGACTGCCCGCCGCATTTCTATGCGCATGGCCAAAACCCCCAGTTTGCACACTTTGGGCAGCTTATGAGCTACATGAACCGTACGGCGAGCCTGCTGAGCGGCGGGCGCGCAACGACCCCGGTGGCGCTTCTCTACCATGCGGACGCCGAGTGGGCAGGCGAGGCGAACTTTATGCAGCATGCCGCCTCCGAGCTTATGCGCGCGCAGGTCGACTTCGACATCGTGCCGGCAGAGGCATTTGAGGACGCAGGGCGCTATGCCGTTGAAATTGCCGCAGACGGTAGCGGCTTTAGCGTGAACGGCCAGGCATACCGCTGCCTGGTGATGCCCGGAGCCGAGTTTGTCGGCGAAGCCGTGCTCGACTTTGCCGCGCGTGCCGCAGCCGCAGGTGTTGCCGTGTACGCGCTGGATGAGTTGCCGAACAAGCGCTACGACGGTGACACTGCAGGTCGCGAGGGCTTTGCCTCCCTGGATGCAGCCGCGGTCGCCGGCATCAAGCTCCTGGCGACCACCGAGCTCGCAGACACACTTGCCAACACCGGCATGCAGACCGTGGTTTGCGCCGAGCCCCAGCCCTGGCTGCGCGCACTGCGCTACGAGCGGGCGGGCGAGACCTATCTGATGCTCGTCAACGAGCATCCCAAGCAGGGTATCTCCACTCAGATTGCGCTTGCCGACGGCACACCCGTTGCAGGCGCGCGCCTCGATCTGCTCAACGGCACCGAGCCCGCCGCCTTTGACGGCACGCTCGAGCTGGCTCCCTACGAGAGCTGCATCGTGGTCCTTGGGGCTACAGGTTCCGTTGCTGTGGCAACTGCTGGAGACGAAGCCACATGCGTCGACGAGCCCTGGGCGGTTGCCTTCTCTGCCCCTGGTACCGATGCCTTTGGCGAGTCTGTTGAGCTTGCAGACCTGCACGACCTTTCCTCGGCCGAGTTCCCCGGCAAGGCCGGCACGTTCCGCTACCAGGCCTCCTTTGTCCTGGGCGAAGCGGCCAGCCGCGCTGTCATCGACCTTGGGGAGGTCTTTGAGACCGCAACCGTCACCCTCGACGGCAAATCCCTCGGCACCCGCATCTGTCCGCCTTACCGCTTTGAGGCCGCCGCACTTTTAGCCGGCGAGCACGCGCTCACGATCGATATCATCAACACCCTCGACCACGCCGTCCCCGACGTGTTCGGCATGACCGAGCCCTCCGAGCCCAGCGGTCTCTTGGGGCCCGTACGCGTGCTCGGGTAACGCCCCGGGCGCAAACGGCCCAACAAGGACAGCGCCCCTATGTTGAGCCCGCGCAGCGTCGAGCGGTCCGTCGTTCATAGACCGGCGGACCAAAACTCCCAGCCAAGCCGAACGTTTTATTTATCGCTATGATTGGTTTATCGCGACGCAAACGCATAGGAGCCATATGGATATCAGGCGGAAGATCACGCAGGGCAAAAGCCTCACCCCCACCGAGCAACAACTTGGGCGAACGGCCCTCGCCATGGGCGAGGATGTGCGCGGGCTTTCCATTAAGGAATTTGCCGCGTGCGCCAACGTTTCGGTCGCGAGCGTGCACCGCTTTTGCAAAAAGCTCGGCCTCGAGGGATTCAAAGACCTCAAGGTCGAGCTCATCCGCCAGGCGACCGAGGCGGGCAACCGGCGCGACGTGGACATCAACTTTCCCTTCGATGCCACCTCCACCCCTGCGCAGGTGATGGAGCGCATGGAGGGGCTCTACCAGACCACCTTGGCCGAAACGCAGGAGCTGCTCGACCCTGCACAGCTCGACCACGCCGCCAAGCTCATCATGCGCGCCGGCACCGTGGACATCTACACGGGCTCGCATAACCTGTATCCAGCGGGAATGTTCCGCGATCGCCTGCTTTCCGCCGGCAAAAGCGCGACGTGCCACGACAGCGTCGAGGCGCAGGTGCGCACGGCGCTCGCCTCGGGTCCCGACCATGTGGCAATCATCATCTCCTACAGCGGCCTTGCCCCCAACCTCAAGGAGATCTTGCCGATCCTTAGCAGTCGACATGTCCCGGTCATCGTCATCGGCACGCCGTACTGTGCCCGCATTCACCCCGGCTTTGCCGCCTATCTCACGGTAAGCGACCACGAGAGCATGACGCACCGCATCACGCAGTTCGCCAGCCATATCGCCGTGCAATACGTACTCGATTCGCTCTATAGCAGCTACTTTGCCAAAGATTACGCCCGCTGCTCCGAGTTCTTAGAGCGCTCGTTCCCCTACACCCGCCTGCCCGGACTCAAGTAGCGACGAGCGTGGATTTTTGGACACCAACCTAGCGAGCGTGGATAATCTCCCACTTTGAGCCCGCACACAGGCCAAAACCGGGAGATTATCCACGCTCATTTTGGGTCCCCTGGGAACGCATGAGGAGGGCGGATAGACAGCCGTTATTTGCGAGGCGTCAGCGACGTAAAGAGTCCGTGTTGGTTGCAGTAAAGATATATCCTGCCGCGCCCGGTAATATGGAAGCGCGGCTGCACCGATTGCTCTGGATAGAGCTTCTTAAAGCAGATGCCGTCCATAGTCGCATATGCCACAAAGCTAATGTAGTGATCCTTGGTCATGGGATGATCGAGCGTGACGTACCAATCGTCCTCGATGCGCTCGATGGAAAAGGCGTGGTCCGCGCCCGGCTCTTCGGCCTCCTGGGGAAACATCGTGGAGCCACAGCAGCTAAAGCTGCCTTCTCCGAGCGCGTGCACAACGTTTCCGCAGATAGGGCAAACGTAAAAGACGCCTTTGAGCATATTGCCTGCACGGTTGGCGTTGGCCCGAATGTCACCAGCCAAAAGCTCAGCCACGCTTATGCCGAGTCTCTGGGCCAAAGGCTCGACAAGGGAAATGTCGGGAAGGCCGCGGCCGGATTCCCACTTGCTGACAGCTTTATCGGTCACGCCAAGGCTTTCCGCCAGGGCGCGCTGGGTGAGGCCGCGCTCTTCGCGCAGCTGCTTGATGGCATGCGCTGCCAAAAAAGTATGGGAGGCATTGGTTTGCCGTGTCTGGTTCATGGGCTGTCCAATCAAATTGAAGAAATGGAGTGAACCGGTTCGACAGTCAGTATCCATTTGAAGGCCAGGCTCGACAACCTACGCTGCGTAGACATGCGCCAATCGAACGAGCGCGGTTTTTTGGACACTCATCCTGAGTAGTCATTTAAGAACGTCCCCAATGACTACTCATTTATGTCTGTCCCCAATGACTACCACGGCAACGCCGATGTTTTGGTAGCGACAGCGAAAACCCGCCAGAGCGAGCAAGGTGCCTTGAAACGAGGCGGCATTGACCTTCTGGTCATGCCGCCGAAGTTGAAAGGCAGATTGCCGCTCTGGCGGGTTTGCAGCGTCGAGCAGTTACGGCGTTTGGTAAAACGCCGTAACTAACGAGCTCCGTACTGCTCGTAGTAGGCGTCGATGGCGGTCTTGAGCTCGTCGTCGATGACAACCTTGCCGTCGATCTCGTGGTTGTAAAGGGTCTCGACGACCTCGGCCATGGAGACGATGCTCGCGACGGGGAAACCGTACTTGGCCTCGATCTCCTTCTGCGCGGTGGTCACGCCGCCCTTGCCGACCTCCATGCGGTTGAGGGACACGATCAGGCCCTTGATCTCGACATCGGCAGCAGCCTTGACCTTGGGATAGGTCTCGTCGATGGACTTGCCGCTGGTGGTGACGTCCTCGACCATGATCACACGGTCGCCGTCCTGGGGCTCATAGCCCAGCAGGTTGCCCTTGTCGGCGCCGTGGTCCTTGGCCTCCTTGCGGTCGCAGCAGTACTTGACCTCCTTGCCGTACAGCTCGTGGTAGGCGATGGCGGTCACGACGGCCAGGGGAATGCCCTTGTAGGCCGGCCCAAACAGGACATCAAAGTCGTCGCCAAAGCTATCGTGGATGGCCTGGGCGTAATACTCGCCCAGCTTCTTGAGCTGATAGCCCGTCACGTAAGCGCCGGCGTTCATAAAGAACGGGGACTGACGGCCGCTCTTGAGCGTAAAGCTGCCGAACTTAAGGACGTCGGACTCAACCATAAACTTGATGAACTCTTGCTTGTAAGCCTCCATGCGGGCTCCTCTCGTAATCGCGTACGTGCCTTCCAGTTTAGCGCAGGCAGGGCGTCGGTGCGGGCGCGCTTTGGGGCCTCAGCATTCTGTAAAGGCTTTGTCAGGGGCAATGGTTTTCCAAACAAAGGGGTTGACACGGCAAACCCCCTCATCAAAAATACGGGCGGATTAAAACGGGTACGAGATACCCAAAGCGCGCCGCGCCCGGCCTTAAGGAGGTGTGCCATGGAAGGCAGTCATAGTCGAAAAACCTGCATGTCGCCCTCGGCACGCCGCGAGGATTCCGCACGCGCATAAGCGCCACGAACCGATCGTCAAAACCACCACAAAGGTGCCTGTCCCCTTTGTGGCGGTTCGAGAGCATGACGTGAGCGACATCTAGGTTTTTTGAAGCAAATACGACACGTACGCTAACTCCCTTCAACAAGGAGGACCCTATGCTGATGCTCAAAACCGCTACGGTACTCGAAGCTATCTCCAAGCGCCGCCGCACGGCGCGCCCTGCCGCTCACACCGGCCTGTCCAAGAACACCATATTCGCCGCCACCCATAGCGCCGAGGACGCCCTCGTGCTGCTTGACGCCAGGGCTGGCGGACTCGGTACCGAGCACGCCGCCGAGCGCCTAGACGCCGTCGGCCCCAACACCATCGAGGCGCCGACCAAGACACTCGCCCGCCGCATCGCCGACGCGTTCATCGACCCCTTCGCCGGCATCCTCGCCGCGCTCGCACTGGTCTCGCTCTACATCGACGTGCTCGCCGTGCCCGAGCCCCAGCGCGACCCCTCCACGGTCATCGTCATCGGCATCATGCTGCTGGTATCGGGCGGCATGAAGTTTATCCAGGAAGCCCGCAGCGGCAATGCGGCCGAGGCCCTCAAGGACCTGGCCTCCAACACCTGCTGTGCCCTGCGCGACGGCGAGCGTATCGAGATCCCCTTTGACGAGCTCGTCCCCGGCGATGTAATCCGTCTCTCTGCCGGCGATATGGTGCCGGCCGATGCCCGCATCATCACCGCGCGCGACCTGTTTGTGATCGAGTCCGCACTCACCGGCGAGAGCGAGGCCGTCGAAAAGACCGCTGCCATCACCGTCGCCGAGGGTGCCGACAGCTCCGCGCTGCCGCTCTCTGCCTGCAAGAACATCGTCTTTACCGGCACCTCCGTGCAAAACGGCACCGCTATGGCACTTGTCGTAGCCACCGGCTCGGACACTTACCTGGGCGGCATCGCCAAGATGCTCAACGGGCGCGGCGAGAAGAGCGCGTTTGACCGCGGCGTCTCGAGCGTCTCCATGTTGCTCGTGCGCCTGATGCTCGTTATGGCGCCGGCGGTCTTTGCCATCAACGTCGCCACCAAGGGCAACGTCATCGACGCGCTGCTGTTCGCCACGAGCGTGGCCGTGGGCATCACGCCGCAGATGCTCCCCGTCATCGTGACCTCGAGCCTGTCGCAGGGCGCCAAGGACCTCGCCCGTCGCCAGGTTATCGTCAAGGAGCTACCGGCGATCCAAAACCTCGGCGCGATGGACGTCCTGTGCTGCGACAAGACCGGCACCCTCACCGAAGACCGCATCGTGCTCGAGCGCTACCTCAACACCGACGGCAACGAGGACGCGCGCGTGCTGCGCCATGCGTTTTTGAACAGCTTCTTCCAGACCGGCCTCAAAAACCTTATCGACCTGGCCGTAATCGACCGTGCCGACGTGACGCCCTCGACCGTCGTGCCCGATTCCATGCTGGGCCAGAGCCTGCGCGACCGCTATACCAAGGTCGACGAGGTGCCCTTCGATTTCTCGCGCCGTCGCCTGAGCGTAGTTGTCGCCGACGCCCAAGGCAAAACCCAGATGGTTACCAAGGGCGCTGCCGAGGAAATGCTCGAGATCTGCTCCTTTGTCGAGGTCGATGGCATCGCTCAGCCGCTCACCGACGAGAAGCTCGCCCAGATTCGCAAGCAGGTCGCCGGGCTCAACGCCGAGGGCCTGCGCGTGATTGCCGTGGCGCAGAAGACCGATCCGCGCTGCGTGGGCGAATTTGGCATCGCCGACGAGTGCGACATGGTGCTGATGGGCTTTTTGGCCTTCCTCGATCCGCCCAAGGCGAGTGCCGCGGGCGCCGTCGCCACCCTCGAGGCCAAGGGCGTGGCGGTCAAGGTCCTGACCGGCGACAACGATCGCGTCGCCGCCACCGTCTGCGAGCAGATCGGTATCGACGCGAGCGATGTCTTGCTGGGCTCCGAGATCGATGCGCTCGATGACGCCGAGCTTGCCGAGCGCGCCGAGCACACCCACCTCTTCGCCAAGCTCTCGCCGCTGCAGAAGGCGCGTCTGGTGCGCGTCATGCGCGAGCTGCTCGGTCACACCGTGGGCTTTATGGGCGACGGCATCAACGACGCCGCCGCCATGCGCGCGAGCGACTGCGGCATCTCGGTCGATTCGGCCGTCGACATCGCCAAGGAATCCGCCGATATCATCTTGCTTCAGAAGGACCTGGGCGTGCTCGAGCGCGGCATCATCGAAGGCCGCCGCACCTACGGCAACCTGCTCAAGTACCTCAAGACCACGGTGAGCTCCAACTTTGGCAACGTACTGTCCGTGACCGTCGCGAGCCTGTTCCTGCCGTTTTTGCCCATGAGCGCCCTGCAGCTGGTGTTGCTGTCGCTGGTCTACGAGATCGTGTGTATCGCGCTGCCGTGGGACACCGTCGATGACGCCTGGACCGCCCGTCCGCGCGCCTGGGACGCCGCGTCCATTAAGGGCTTTATGCTCGAGTTGGGTCCCGTGAGCTCGCTGTTTGACATCGTAACCTTCGCCGCGCTCTTCTTTGTGGTGTGCCCTGCCACCGTAGGCGCAAGCTGGTCCGAGCTCGCCGGGACGGGCAACGCCGCAGGCATGGCGGCCTTTGCGACGCTCTTCCAGAGCGGCTGGTTTGTCGAGTCCATGTGGTCGCAGACGCTCGTGATCCACATGCCGCGCTCCCCGCGCCTGCCGAGCCCGCGCGACCACGCCGCGCCCGCGCTGTGCGTTCTCACCGTGCTGGGCCTGGCGCTCGTCACCTGGCTGCCGGCAAGCCCCATCGCCGATGCGCTCGGCCTTACGACGCTGCCCACGAGCTTTTTCGCGCTGCTCATCGGCATCGTCGCCGCCTACATCGCGCTCACCCAGCTGGCAAAGCGCCGCTACATTGCCCGCCACGGCGAGCTACTGTAGCGCCCGAATTGTGGCGCGCGACCCATCAGGCGGTCAAAAAGTCCCGTCTCAAGTTAAACCACTCATTTAAGCACGTCCCCAATGAGTGCGACGGAATGGCTCCCCTTGGCAGCTTGAAGCCGTCATGCAGGAACCATTCCGTCGCAGCCTAATGAAAGGGACTGGGTTGTAAATGTTGGAGAAGAGCCGTTAGCGCCCGGGGGCCAGGATCACCAGCGCGTCGTGCTCAAAGGGATGCTGCGCCACGCGCACGGTGCCGTCACCGTTGTCACGGACGGGCAGCTTTGCGATGCGCTTGTCCTCCATGTCGAGGACCGTCGCCGTCCAGCCACGCGCGCCGTCGAGCTTAAACTTGAGCGCCGTGGTACGCGGCAGGTACGCGACGATGCGATCGCCAACGCGCGCCACACGGATGGACTCGCGCGCGTCGTCGAGGAGCTCCTGCGCCGGAACCACGGCAAGTGCATCGTCGGCAGCCGTAGCGCCCAGGGCGGCAAGCACGTGCTCGATCGCGCCAAAGTCCCACACACCCGCAAACTGCAGGCACTCTTGCCAGCGGAAGGGCATGTCAAAGCCCTCGCCCAGGACCGAGCCCTGGCTGCGCGATGTCTGCCAGTTCCACACGCCGTGTGCGCCATAGGTCACGCCGGCACTGGCGCCGGCAAGAATCGACGACCATACGCTCGCGCGGCAATCCTGCGCGGTAAAACGCCAGTAGACGTTGCGCGACGCACCCATCTGCTCGTAGCAAGGCTCGGAGTTGACCATCGGCTTTTTGGGATAGTTGGCGATAAAGTCCTGCGGCAGACGCCATGCCTCGGGCTGGCCCTCGTAGTTGTGGCCGGGCTGGAACATATAAAAGTCCAGACGGTCCAGATACTGCGCCGGAATGGTGCGGTTACCGCGGTTGATATGCATGGTGCGCAGTGCCTCGGGCGCGCGCTTGACGACCTCGTCGAGGGCGTCCTCGTAATAGGCGATCGCCTCGTCGCCGGCAAAGTCGGTATCGCCCGTCACCACGTAGACGGGGTCGAACTCGCCCAGGTTCTCGACGACGCGGGCAACGTGGACGCGAACCTCCTCACGCGGCATAACCTCGGCGCCGCAACGCTCGGCGATCTTGGCGCCCCAGGTACCGGGCACGTAATTGCACCACATGAGAACGAGCGCCGGACGAATGCCGTGCTCGACGGCAGCACGGCACATGGCGGCGGCACGATCCCAGTACGCCTGGTTGGGACGGGACCAATCAAAGTGCACGCCGTCCTCGCTGGCATAGGGCCAAATGCCCAGGTCGGGGCAGCAGCGATCCCACTGCGGCAGCGTGTTGATCTGCAGTGCGTTCATACCCTGCTCGGCACGGCGGGTCAGGTAGTAATCCCAGTCGTTCTCGGCGATGCTCGTAAATGCGCTCCAGCACGTATCGGCAAACCAGAAGAACGGTTTGCCCTCGCACAAAAAGCCATCCTGGCGACCGTTGACGGTCAGCTTTCCCAAACTCATCTGCATGTCCTTTCGTTTGATAAAGGATTTGCGAACCGCCGAGGGCTTTCGCGGTAACCCCGCGCGAAAGCACCCGCCGCTTGGCAAACCATCGCGGGCGAATACCGTCCGCCCCATCAGTCTACCTTGCAAGAAGGGCCCCGCCGGGCTTACGCCTGACGGGGCCCTGTCGTGTAGGTGAGGTCTTATGCGACCGAATGGCTTGGCCTTAGGCCTCCATCTCGGCGAGCTCCTCCTTGGAGAAGCCGGAGACAAAGACGACGGCAGCGGCGATGACAAAGGAGATTGCCATACCGACGATAGCCCAGACGGTGTTCATCTGGCCACCCTGCAGGTAGTTGGTGAAGACCAGGAAGTTGGAGGCACCGCCTGCGAGGTAGTAGGTAACACCCATGAGGCCGGAGAACACAGCGCCGATAGCACCGCCGATGAACATGCCAAACATGGTGCGACGGAAGCGCATGAGGATGCCGAAGAGCGCGGGCTCGGTGACGCCGCCGGCGATGGCGGAGATGACGTAACCGATGGCGAGAGACTTCTCGTCGGGGTTCTTCATCTTGAGGAAGGCACCGAAGGCGCAGCCCCAGACAGCGGCCATAGCGCAGTTGGTGGAAACGAAGACGAAGGGATCGTAACCGGCAGCGATGATCTGAACCTGGGCGAGCAGGATGACGGGCATGTGCATGCCGCAGACCACGAAGAGCTGCCAGAAGGCGCCGAGGATGGCCATGACGATCAGGATGCCGATGCCGCCAAGGTCAGCAAGGCCGAAGAGGGCGTTGGCGATCAGCGTACCGATCTCGTTGCCGATCGGAGCGAGGACGATGAAGGCAATGGGGATCGTGACGATCATGGTGCAGAACGGCGTGAAGACCGTGGACAGCACGTCGGGCATAACCTTCTTAAAGAACTTCTCGATGAAGTACAGGACGGGCACCGAAAGGATGATCGGCAGGACGGACTGCTGGTAGTTGGCAGCGGCGATCTGGATGCCGTAGACGGAGATGATTCCGCCGCCCTCCTGGGTGGCGACGCTCACCACGGAAGGAGCCATGAGGGCGCCACCGAGCAGCATGCCGAGCACCGGGCTGGCGCCGAGCTTCTTAGCCGCGGCATAACCCAGGTAGATGGGGATAAAGGTGAACGTGGCCTCGTACAGCGTGGTGTAGAGGAACGTATAGGTCGGGTCGTCGGCCGAGAGCACACCGAGCATGGTGGGGCCGAGGACGGCCGCGATGGTACGGAACAGACCGCCGGCCATGAGCAGCGGGATGAGCTGGGTCATGGAGCCCGACAGATAGTCAAGGATGATGTTAGGCAGGTTCTTGAGCTCGAACTTCTGCTTGGAAGCATCGAGGTTCTCGTCGACGGCGGCACCCTGCTTGACGCCGGAGATGGCGACGAACTCGGCGAGCACCTTGGGCACGTTCTGGCCGATGATGACCTGGAGCTGGCTGCCGGCGAACTGGCATCCCAGAACACCCTTGACCTTCTTGATCTTCTCCACGTCGGCCTTGTTGTTGTCCTTGAGCGTCAGACGCAGGCGCGTCATGCAGTTGGTGGCGACGGAAACATTCTCCGCACCGCCCACGAGCTCGAGGACATCGGTGGCAATCTGCTTGTTATCTACTGCCATGGGACCCCTCCCCATATCTTCGTGTGCCAGCCCCCTTGGGCTTAGGCACGCCTTTGGCCCGGCGACTATAACCCCTTACGGTTGCCGGACCCTTGGATACGCTTTTGTAAACAAGGTGTTTACTGAACGTTTACGGGCTTTAGTTTACACGGAGCGCCGAATTTATGGCAATTTTGCCGTCTACAGTCCGGTGAACGGTAGGTAATCGGGGGTGAACGTATTTGAATGGCGGGAAATGGTCTCTTTGACCCTCTATTGATATATAGCCATTTACGTGGGATTTTATTTTGATGAACACCTCACTGATCTGTTAACTCATCAACAGAATCCCTGCTAGAAGCTAGTAAACATATGTTTAGTAGCTCACGACGTGTTCAATTTTGCCGTTTACCGAGTTCATCTGGTTATTCTTCAATTCTAGATTACACTAAACATGTTTAGTTTGTATTGCCGCAGATGCCAGGCATTCGCGGCGTAAGGGAGGCAGCTCATGGAGCTCAAATTGTGTACCTACGCAACCGTCACCACCTTGGGCGACTTTGGCCCCTGGATCAGCAAGGTCGTACTCGACCTGCCCTGCACCGTGCGCGCCAACGACATCGACGCGAACACCTTCCATATATATGTAGAGCGTCACGAGCGCTCGGGCGAGGTTCTGATGCGCAAGGAGCGCGGCGCCGACCATGCCGCGCCCTCCGTGGGTTACATCGACATTCTCGCCGCATATCCGTGCGACGAGAACGGACGTAAGCTCGCCGTGGGCACCCATGTGGCGCTCGAGGTCGCCGAGCAGCGCCTGACCAAGACCATCGAAGGCGGCGTCATGGGCTCGCGCATGCTCGATGACCAGCTGCGCATCACGCAGCTCACAGCTCTTCCCGGCAACGACGGCGACGATCCCACCTGCGGCCTGGTCTTCGACACCTGCCGTGGCGATATCTGCCCCGCGCTCAAAGGCTGGAGCAACGACACGCAAAAGACCGCCGTCGACGGTATCGCGCTCGAATACGGCTTCTTTGAGCCCAGCTTTAAGGCCGAGGACTCGGCATGCTTCAACCCCTTTGCGCCCGAGGCCACGGCCGTGCCCCAAAAGGCACCGCTCGTGGTGTATCTGCACGGCGCCGGCGAGGGCAAGGGCGCCACGCAGGGCGAAGGCGCCACGCGCGCCTATATCGGCAACCGCGTGACGGCCATCAGCCAGGCACAGATCCAGCGCTACTTTGGCGGCTTTGCCTGGGTGCTCGTACCGCAGTCGCCCACGTTTTGGATGGACAACGGCGTCGAACAACTCGGTCGCTCCAACCAGAGCATCTACTCCCCCGTGCTCAAGGCACTTATCGATGAGTTTGTCGCCGAGCATGCCGACCGCATCGACACCGACCGCATCGTGGTCGCCGGTCTTTCCAACGGCGGCTTTATGACCCTGCGCCTGTGCGCCGACTACCCCGATTTCTTCGCCGCGGGCCTTCCCTGCTGCGCCCCGTGGTACAACGCCACGGACGAGGACGTGGCCGCGCTCGCCAAGACGCCGCTGTGGTTTACGCACTCCAAGGGCGACGAGCTCGTGTCACCGCAACAGACCGTGCTGCCGCTCACGGCGCGCCTGCGCGATGCCGGCGCCAACGTGCACCTCACCTACTTTAGCCATGTCGAGGACCTGACCGGCGTGTATCGCGAGGCCGACGGCTCGGCCAAGAAGACGTTCAACCACGGCGTGTGGATCCACCAATTCAACGACCTGTGTTATCAAGACTTCGACGGGGGCAACGTACTCATCGACGGCGAGCCGGTGGGCTGCTGGGAGTGGTCAGCCAGGGTCAAACGGTAATCCGTCCCCGCTGCGTTGCCATTGTCGTTGGCCCTGGCCGGGCGCTTCCGGCAGCACGCCGGGTCGGTGGCGATGAGGGGTGTGGGCCCGTCTTGCCTTGCGCGTAACTGGCTGAATTTTTTTTGGTTGGAGCTGTTCCTATGTCTCAGAATTTGACTCGGGTGATTGTTACTACCGATATGGAAGTCGATGATATGAACTCTCTTGTTCATTTGGCTCTGTATCTTAACTTGCTTGATGTTCAGGCTGTGGTGTACACGGCTTCGCAGTATCACTTTCTTGGCGATGGCATCCATACGCTGGGTGAGGTGAATCCGCATTGGCGGACTAAGGGGCGTCGCTCTTATGAGTGGGCTGTTGTGCCTCATGAGCCCGATCCGCTAGCCGGCGAGCTTCGTGAGTATCGGCCGTTTCCCGAGCATTGGATTGAGAGTCTCTGGAGTAATGAATATGCCCAGGCTTGGCCGCAGTTGCAGGCAAATGCGGCCGCTGCCGGTGAGCCGCCGTTTCCCACGCCCGCCCAGATGATCGAGCGCACCTTTGTGGGAAATGTTGCCTTTGAGGGTGATGTGACTGAGGAAACTGAGGGGTCTCGCGTAATTGCGCAGGCGATTCTGGATGATGATCCGCGTACGTTATGGTTGCTCAGCTGGGGTGGTATGAATACGATCGTTCGCGCCCTCATGAGTATTGCCGAGCGCTATCGCGCCACGCCCGAGTGGCCCGCCGTGCAGCAGCAGGTCTATCAGAAGGTGCGCGTGATGGGCGTTGCCGATGGCGTGGGACAGGACAACTCGTGGCTCGACCATGGGCGCGAGCTCTTTCCCGAGCTCATCTTTTGGCGTACGCCCTATATGTATGGCAACTATTTCGACGCCAAAACAGCTCAGCCCGATACGCTGCCGCTGTTTAAGGCTCCCTGGCCCGAGCAGAATCTCACGCAGGGCAACGGCCCCCTCATGGCACGCTATATGCTCTATGGCGATGGTAAGGTCTACGAAAACGAACCCGAGCGCTTTCAGTTTGGCGAGCATGCCCGCCTGGATTGGGGCCTGGACGGTATGCCCGCGGTGCAGTTTGAGCGCGGCGACTTTATGGCCGAAGGCGACAGCATGACCTATATTCCGCTGCTGCCGTTTGGCCTGCGCGGCATCGACGACCGCGACTTCGATACGCTGCTGGGCCGCATGTTTCTTGATGGACACCCCGATGCGAGCGCGCCCGCCGGTTTTGCCGCCCTCGGCACGCCCGCAGACGACAATCTCAATCCCTACCTGCGCGCCTATCAGGAAGACTTTGCCGTCCGCGCGCAATGGTGCGCCCATGATCCGGCCATCTGCTCGCATCCGGCACATGTTGTCGAGGTCACGGCCGACCGCAGCGCCGCAGCCGGCGAGCGCGTCGCCCTTGCAGCGACCATCGTCGACCCCGATGGCAAGGGCTTCGATGCGCATTGGGATGTGGCCGTAGACCCATCGAGCTATGCAGGCGTCCAGGATCTGTCGATGTGGCAAGAATGCACGGTAGACACCGCTTTCATCGTGCCCGCCGACGCGCAGCCCGGTGACCGCTTCGTGCTCACCCTTACCGTGCAGACGCGCGCCGAGCGCCCCTGCACCCGCTACGCCCAGGTTGCCGTGACCGTGGCGTAGCAAGGGCAACGCCCACATTCGACAAAGAGTGTCCCCCAGGCGCCAAACGAGCGAGCGGGCACTCATTGGGGACGTACTTAAATGAGTAGTTTCACTCATTTAAGTACGTCCCCAATGAGTAAAGTGCGTCCCCAATGAGTAGGAAAAATGGGCCATGTGTCCCAGTTGTGGAGACTCGTTGAGCCGTCTGGGTATCGTGAAAGGCTGCGCACTCCCCCATCATCAAAAGTGACACACGCTACCAGTTGATGGGAGGCAGCCATGGGCTTCTTTGACAAGATGTTCGAGAAGAAAGAGTGCGCGATCTGCGGTACCGAGCTGGGACTTCTCGGCAAGACCAAGATCAACGAGGGCTACCTGTGCAAAGAGTGCGTCGGCAAGCTCTCCCCCTACTTCCACGGCTATCGCTCCAGCACCGCGGACGATATCCGCGAGCAACTCGCCTACCGCGAGGCCAACGCCGAGCGCCTGGCGTCGTTCAATCCCACGCGCACGCTTTCTGCCGGACGCACCAACATCATGCTCGACGAAGACGCGGGCCTGCTGATCATCACCTCGCAGAGCCGCTGGCGCGACGCCAATCCCGACATCATCGAGTTCTCGCAGGTACTCGGCTGCGATATGGATATCGACGAGCATCGCACCGAGATCTATCGCGAGACCAAGGACGGCGAGCGCGAGAGCTACAACCCGCCGCGCTACGACCTGGATTACGACTTTAATCTGACCATTCACGTCAACACGCCGTACTTTACCGAGATCAACCTGCGCGTAAACGACTTCACCATCGATCAGCGCGGCTCCATCGAGTACCGCGAGGCCAAGCGCCAGGCAACCGAGGTCCGCGACGCGCTGGTGCAGCTGCGCCAGGAGACGCGCGACAGCGTTGTTGCCGCCAAGGCCCCCAAGGCGGCGGTGACCTGCCCCTTCTGCGGTGCGACCACCATTCCCGATGCCAGCGGGCGCTGCGAATACTGCGGCGGCGCCATCGGCGCATAGCCTCCGGCACGGAAAGGACCGATCATGGCCTTCGAGAGCGTTAACTATCAGTGCCCTGCCTGCGGTGGTCCCCTGCATTTTGCCAGCGCCGAGCAAAAGCTTGTCTGCGACTACTGTGACTCACGCTTTGAAGTCGAAGAAGTCGAGGCCCTCTATCGCGAGCGCCAGGACAAGGCAGATGCCAAAGCCGATGCCGCAGCCGCAGCTCCCAAACCTGCTGCCGACGATGCCGTGCAGGAGCTCGCCCAAAACGCCGGCTACATCTGCTCGTCGTGCGGCGCCGAGCTCGTGTCCGACGGCACCGTCGCCGTCACCACCTGCCCGTACTGCGGCAACTCCGCCGTGGCGCCCGGCCAGCTCTCTGGCGACTTCTCGCCCGACCTGGTGATTCCGTTTAAGCTCGGGCGCGACGACGTCACGGCCGCACTCAAGGAACACTACAAGGGCAAGATCTTGCTGCCCAAGAGCTTTGTCACCGGCAACCACATCGACGAGGTCCAAGGTGTCTACGTGCCGTTTTGGCTCTACGGCGCCCGCGTGGACGGCGAAGTGTACTTTGACGCGACCAACGAGACCGTGACCGAGGAATCCGACCGCACCGTCACGACCACCGACCACTACGATGCCTATCGCAAGGGCAATATCTCGTTTAAGCGCGTGCCCGTCGACGGATCGTCCAAGATGCCCGACGGCCACATGGACGCCATCGAGCCGTTTGACTACGACGCGCTGCGTCCGTTCTCGGTCGCATATATGCCCGGCTACATCGCCAACCGTTACGACGAGGACTGCGAGACCTGCAAGGCGCGCGCCGAGCGCCGTATGGAAGAAAGCACGATCTCGGCCCTGCGCGAGACTGTCGTCGACGAATACGACGATGCCACGGTCGAAAGCAAGCAGCTCGACTACACCTGGGAAGACAGCGACTACGCCCTGTTCCCCGTCTGGATGCTCTCCACCTCGTGGAACGGCAAGAGCTACCTGTTTGCCATGAACGGCCAGACCGGCCGCTTGGTCGGCGAGCTCCCCTGCTCCAAGCCCAAGCTCGCTATTGCCTCGGTGCTGTTCTTTGTGATCGGATTTATCCTCTCCCAGATTCTCTTTATGGGTGAGAACGCCTTCGATCCGGATTACCTCGCCTTTGATATCGAGGGCATCCTCATCAACATCGTCGCGCCGCTGATCATCGTGATTATCGGAGACGTGCTACTGGTAGGCCAGCTCAAGACGGCCAACGAGGCCACCCACGCCGACGAGTACTGCGGCGAGCTCGACCTGACCGAGAAGCACGACACCTTCAACCACACCGAGACCACCGTTGTCATGAAAGACGACAAGGACGACTAAGCAATCCGACCAATACCACCCGGCCTTTGACGAGAAAGGAAGATCACCATGGGACTCTTGAAAGCTGGATTGGGAGCTGCCGGCGGCGTCATGGCCGACCAGTGGAAGGAATTTATCTACTGCGAATCGATGCCTGCTGACGTCTTGGCCTGCAAGGGCAGCAAACGCACCGGTGGCCGCAGCTCCAACACGCGCGGCGAGGACAACGTCATCTCCAACGGCTCGGTCATCGCCGTCAACGACGGCCAGGGCATGCTCGTGGTGCAAAACGGCAAGATCATCGAAGTCGCGCTGGAGCCTGGTGAGTTCGTCTTCGATACCGGCAGCGAGCCGAGCGTCTTTAGCGGCAACCTGGGCGATTCCATCAAGGAGACCTTCGCCAATATCGGCAGCCGCTTTACCTTTGGCGGCGACGCGGGCAAGGACCAGCGCGTCTACTTCATCAACACCAAGGAGATCATCGGCAACAAGTACGGCACCGCCTCGCCCGTGCCCTTCCGCGTGGTCGATAACAACATTGGTCTGGACGTCGACATCTCCGTGCGTTGCAACGGCGAGTATTCGTACCGCATCACCAACCCGCTGCTGTTCTACACCAACGTATGCGGCAACGTGACCGATAGCTACACGCGCGACAAGATCGACAGCCAGCTTAAGTCCGAGCTTCTCACCGCCCTGCAGCCCGCCTTCGCCAAGATCTCGGAGATGGGCATCCGCTACAGCGCCATCCCCGGCCACACCACCGAGCTCGCTCGTGCGCTCAACGAGGTCCTCTCTGCCGACTGGCGCGACCTGCGTGGTGTCGAGATCGTGAGCTTTGGCGTCAACTCCATCGCAGCCTCGCAAGAAGACGAGCAGATGATCAAGGACCTGCAGAAGGCCGCAGTCATGCGCGATCCCACCATGGCGGCAGCCAACATTGCCAGCGCCCAGAGCGACGCAATGCGCGCGGCAGCGGCCAACCCCAACGGCGCGATGGCAGGCTTTATGGGCATGGGCATGGCAGGTGGCATGGGCGGCATGAACGCTAGCCAGCTGTTCGCCGCCGGTCAGGCACAGCAGCAGGCTGCCCCGCAGCCGGCTCCGGCACCCGCCCCGGCTCCTGTCGCCGCACCTGCGGCCGGCACGTGGACCTGCAGCTGCGGCGCCACCAACACCGGCAAGTTCTGCTCCGAGTGTGGCAGTCCCGCACCCGCCCCGGCACCGGCCAAGTGGTTCTGCCCCAACTGCGGCAGCGAAAACGGCGGCAAGTTCTGCAGCAACTGCGGAACGCCCAGGCCCTAGCCCCTCTATCTGGTAATTGGCGGGGGTTCCGCACCCCCGCATTTGTTTCTATGGGTTTCGTTCGATAAAGGAGGACACCATGAAGACAACGTTCAAAAAGTCCGTACTCGCATTTCTGGCATGCGTCCTGGCGCTCGCCTTTGCCCTGACGGGCTGCAGCGGCGGCAAAGACCCCAAGGCCAACTTTGTCGGCAGCTGGAAGCTCTCGGGTGGAACCACGGAGGGCGAAGAGCTGACCGATGAGTATATGGATATGTTCGAGGAATGGGGCATCAGCTGCATCTTGGTCCTGGACGAAGACGGCACGGGCAGCCTCGATTTGTTCTCCGAAGTTTCCGACCTAAAGTGGGAGGCCAAGGACGCTACCACCGCGAGTATCACCGTCGACAAGGAGACGACCGACGTGAAGCTCGAGGACGGCAAGCTTGTCCTTGAGGACGGCGAGGACAAGCTCATCTTTAGCAAGTCCGATAAGGATCTGTCCGGTACCGTGAAGAAGGATCGCGAGGCCGCCGAGAAGGAAGAGGAAGTCGAGGAGGCCGTCGAAGACGACGACGTCCAGAAGATTGAAATCTCCCCCGCCGTCACCGTTGCCGATGACGACCTGTGCACCATCACCATCACCGAGAAGTTCAAGGACGAGTGGGGCGACATCGGTTTTGTCGTCAACATCACCAACAAGAGCGACAAGGACCTGACCTTCTACGCCCCCAGCGGCAAGACCAACGTCAACGGCACCATGAAGGAACCCTGGTTCTCGGCTCACCTGATGCCCGGCACCAACGCCACCGAGGAATTCACGTTCTCGAACGGCACGCTCGATAGCCTTGACGACCTGGTCAATACGACCATCGGCATCGACGCCTACCTGACCGATTCCTACGAGGACGTTGCCTCCTACAGCGCAACCATCGCGTAACGGCACGTAACATCAGCCGCGGATTGGCGGACACATCCGCGCACACCAGACGGGGCCGCAGGAGATGATCCTGCGGCCCCGCCGCTTTATGCCGACAGCACTGCCCATACAAGCAGGCCGCCCGCCGTTTTTAGATGCGAAACGGTGGGCGGCCTATCTTTGCGGCGCCGGAACACGGGTGAGCGCGTCGATTACGGGCGCTCCATGTTGGGAACGATGCTGCCCTCGGTCACCGCATGCACGGCCAGGCGCATGATGTTGTCGTAGCCGGTCTTGCTCAGGATCTCCGAGATGCGGCGCTTGATGGTGCCCTCGCTCATAAACAGCTCGGCCGCAATCTCGCGGCGGCTTTTACCCTCGCAGGCAAGGCGCAAGATCGACAGCTCGACATCGTCGAGGGCCGCCGTGCCCGAGAAGATGCTCTCGGGCGGCTTGGGAAACGTGCAGTAACCCGCCAGCGTGGAGCGCATCACGGCGAACAGCTCGTCGATACCGACGTTCTTGTACACAAAGCTATCGACGCCCGCCTCGCGGGCCTGATCGACAAAGGTGATCTCGGGCATGCCTGTCATGATAATGATGCGACACTCGGGCAGCTGCTCCTTGATGCGTGCCGCCGCCACGATGCCGTTTGAATCGTGTTCGGTGCACACGTCCATCAGTATCATGTCCGGGCGCTCCTTGAGCGCGACACCCAAGGCCTCGGAGGCATCGGCGATCGCGGCAACGACGGTCATATCGGGCTGGTCGCCAACGGAGCGCGCCAGGCTCTCGCGCAGGATGGCCTGATCTTCGACAATTAACACGCGGATCATGAGTTTCTCCTTTGGGACGTGTCGTTGGCGCTAAGCGGAATGGATACCGTAAGCGTAAAGGGCGGGGTGGCGTGGACCTCTAGGCTGCCACCCAGATCTTGCGCGACATGCCTCATACCTGGGATTCCCGTTCCCTCGCGATACGATACGGGGGCCGGGGACCCGTCGCTAGAAATCGTCATGTGCGCGACGGCGTCAGCATCCGTCCTCTCCTGCCACAAGCGCACATGGACCCGATGCGCCTGCGCATGCTTGGTGGCGTTGGTCGAGGCCTCGCGGATAATCTGCAAAAAGGCAGCGGCGACACGCGCGTCCTCAGGCAGCGCACCCTCAACATCGATCTGCACGCTCACCAGGCCAAAAGCATGGACGATATCGCCCAGTTGCTCTGCCGGTTCGGTGTCGCCCCCGCTGCGCAGATCGGCAGCGATTGAGCGCAGCAGCGGGTCGATCTGCTCGAGCGACTCGTCGTCCAAGCGCCCCTCCTCCAAATAGCGATGAAGGATTGATAGGCGCTGGCCGATCACATCGTGAACGCGGGCGCGCATGCGCAGATAGGCCGCATTGTCGGCAACTTTTTTGACTTCTTCGATCTGGGCCTGGAGCTCTTGGCCCGCAAGCTCAAGCAGGTGGTTGGCCTGCGCCAGGCGGTCATGCGCATGCGCATACTCTGTCACGTCCAGACCGATTATGCGCTCGAACGAACGGCCCGAGACCATAACGCCATCGCACACAAACAGGCGAATCTCGGCGGGAGAAACCTCGACCACCGCACGCGCCTCACCAAAGCGGTCCAGGCTGATCCGCACGCGGTTCTTACCGCCTTCGGGCATTTGCATGCTGAGCTTGCGCAGGTCGTTCCATGTACCGCTCATATCGCCTAGGTCGGTGGGCATATGAAGCTCCACCAGGTTTTTGCGCATGCAGCGGTTCATGAGCAGTGGACGGCCCCTCGAGTCCAGATACAGGATGCCCACGGGAATCACGTTGATGGTTTCAATCGTCGAGAACGCGGTGATGTCCTCTTGGCGGTTACGGACGTCCATCAAGAGCGCCGCGATGGAGCGGAACAGGAAAAACGCACCCTCTGCGACAAGGACAACGGCCCACGCCGAGCCCATGGCAAAAACCACCGGCGGTGTAACGGCGACAACAAGCAGCAGCTCGGCCAGCATGACAGGGCGACGATAGTGCACCATAAGCACCACGCCATAGGCAAAGATCGCGGCATTGAGCCACAGCACTCCGCCCATTGCCCTGGCGCAAACGTCAAGCGGCGCCACCAGATACGAGCCAGACGACGCGAATAAGATGAGCGCCGAAATCATCAGGTGAAGCACAAGGCTCGTCTCGTAGGCGCAAATCACCTTACGGTTATAGGACGAGCGGCGCGATGCGATGAGCGGGACGTGGATCGTCTGCAGACACGCAGCCAGGGCAAAGACAACATCGAGCGCAACGATTTGGGGAAGGATGAGCGAAATCTGCATCGTCACTCACCCGCCCTCGGCATCAAGACGATCATGCGCAGCTGGCCGGGCTCGCCCTCAAGGCGGTATGCCACGTTGCGCCCTTGCAAAGCGCTTTCGAGCTCTTGCGCAGCGGGCGTCTGCGAAAGATCTTCATCATCGTTGGAAAAAAGCGTGGCGCACAGCTCGACACTGCACCGGTCATGGTCGCCCAAGTGATACATAAGCGCCGGATGGTCGGTGGTGTAGGCAAAAAACGCAAAGTCATACACGCAGTCGTACAGGGCGCTTACCGTACTGGCGTGCATCGGGCGCCGTATGGCGATAATCGAGGCGCAATCGACATCGATGGTGCGCAGGTCACTTGCGAGCTCGTTGGCAATGAGCTGAATGCGGTCGCGGTCAAAACCGCTCTCCCCGTGCTGTGCCAACGTGAGCGACCCCTTGCGTTTGCAATAGGCGACGAGCATCTTGGCGCGCTGCAGCATGCGGTAACGCTCGTGCGAAGATGCCTCATCGGTCAACGGCGGCAGCGAGCTCAGCAGGTCGTACATCCCTTCGAGCGCACGGGCAAGCGCTTGGTCCACGTCTTGGACCAGCAAGGTCTCGGCCTCTTGATCTGCCAGGTGCGTCTTAAGGTCGTAGTCGGCGGCGAGCAGCTCGTTTTGACGCTGCAGTTCCATGCGACGATGTGCCAGTTCACGGTTAAGCTCGTTGAGATCCGACACGTCTTGGGCAAGCAGGGCCGATCCGCCCAGCAGTGGAAAGGCACGGTACACCACATCGGGATCGGACGCCACAGCAAAGGCATGGGCGTGGCCGTGCTCCTGGGTCCGCAACTCCTCGCGCACGCCTACCGGCATTGGCTTTGACGCCGGCGTGGCATAGACTTCCTGCAGGTCGCGCGTTAGAACTTTGAGGTCGAGCGGCAAGGTGTCGAAGATGCCGGCGATGTCGTGATACGACGGAATGACACCGCAATCGAGACAGATTTCCATCGCCACCACGCACAGGACGCAATAGACGAGCGAAAAGTTGAGCCTCCATGCCCAGGGCACGCGCAACGCATACGAGACGGCAAAGAATGCGCCACCCAGCAGTACGAGCGCCGCCGTGCCCGAGAAACGCTGGATGCGAAAGGACGAGGACCGGCCCACCAGGATAAAAAAGGCCACAAAGTTAAAGGCCGTCCACACTAAGACAGCGAAATAACCCCAGCCGTACGTGTAATCGTTGCTCCAGGTGTCGCTTGCACGGTCAAAGTGGAATACCTGCCGGTGGAAATCGTTGGTGAGCACAAAACCGATAAGTAGGATGGCCACGACCCACAAGATGCTGCGATAGCGACGGCCCGCACGGTGTTGTTCCAGCCCCGCAAGGCGCAGGCCGCACAGCTGGTAGAGCAGCGGAATGAGCGTCATGGGCACGTAGTACAGGTACCACAGCACGGTGGCATAGAACGGTGTGAACGACTTGTATTTGAGGATGACCTCAATCATCCAGAGGGCGCAGATGGTGGCGACGGCAACAAGGCGGCGGCGCAACACATAGTCCAAACAGCGCAGATAGACCGATACACCCCAGATCGAAAATATAATTGCGGCGACAAGCAGCGGGAGAGAGCTCGAGTGGACGAGCGCATCCACGACCTCTTTGGACACCTCGCTATAGGCGGGCACGGCGTTGGAAAGCTTGGGGTCGGAGGCAAACAGCGCCGGCAAGACCGCCAAAAGCATGAGGAACAGCGCGGTGATGGCGCCGGCGATAGCAAAGACGCGGTGACGGTACACCTGATGTGTTATGCCAACAAGGAATCGCGGCATAGCGAAGAGCCTGCCGCCCCTGGGATCCGCTACGGGCGCGGATCGGACGGCCGCGTGGCCGATATGTCGTGCGCGGGTACCCATAGTGCTTTTAGTGTACCGACAGGCAGGCCCAAAAAGCGGGCCACATGTCCCAAAATCCGCCGACGGCGAGGGACGTCGCCAGCGACTAGTCGTTTAAGAACGTCCCCAATGACTAAGACAAAACGAGCGAGGATTTTTGGACGCCCAAATGGCGAGAGTGGATAATCTCCCACTTTGAGCCCACAAACAGGCTAAAAACGGGAGATTATCCACTCTCATTCTGCGGGTACTCATTTAAGTACGTCCCCAATGAGTGCTTTCACTTCTTAACAAAACGCCCGGCGGGCATTAACTGCTCGCCGGGCGTTTTGGTTAGGAAACTCTGAAGTTGAGTGTCTCGGCTTCCTTAGGACAGATCCTCTCCATTCGTTTCAATGACATGCTTGTACCAGTCAAAGCTCTTCTTTTTGGAACGCTTGAGGGTGCCGTTGCCCGCATCATCGCGGTCGACATAGATAAAGCCGTAGCGCTTGGACATCTCGCCCGTGCCGGCAGACACCAGGTCGATCGGACCCCAGGTAGTGTAGCCCAGCAGGTCAACGCCGTCCTCGGTCACCGCATCGCGCATCGCGACGATATGCTGGCGCAGGTAGTCGATACGGTAGTCGTCGTTGATGGAGCCGTCCTCCTCGACAACGTCCTTGGCGCCCAGACCGTTCTCGACCACAAACAGCGGCTTCTGATAACGGTCGTACAGGTCGTTGAGGGTGATGCGGAAGCCCAGCGGATCGATGGCCCAGCCCCACTGGCTCTGCTGCAGGTAGGGGTTCTTGGCGCCGGCGAAGGCGTTGCCCTGGGTGCGCTCGACATCGGGGTTATCGGCACCGGCGGAGCAACGGGTGCTGTAATAGCTAAAGCTGATGAAGTCGACGGTGTTGGCGGCCAGGATCTCGCGGTCCTCATCCGTCATGCCCACATCGATGCCCAAACGCTCGAGCTTCTTGACGGCATAGGCCGGGTAGTAGCCGCGGCTCTGAACGTCGACGAAGAAGTAATTGTCCTGATTGTCGAGCTGCGCCTGGCGCACATCGCCCGGACGACAGCTGTAGGGGTAGTAGCTACCCGCGGCGAGCATGCAGCCGATCTTGACCTCGGGGTCGATCTCGTGGGCGATCTTGGTTGCCCAAGCGCTGGCGACGAGCTCGTTGTGGGCGGCCAGGTACTCGACGGCCTCCTTGTTCTCGCCCTCCTCAAAGACCAGACCGGCACCCATAAACGGCAGGTGCAAGATCATATTGATCTCGTTGAAGGTGAGCCAGTACTTCACCAGACCCTTGTAGCGGGTGAAGATCGTGGTCGCGAGGTTCTTGTAGAAGTCGATGAGCTTGCGATTGCGCCAGCCGCCGTACTCCTTGATAAGGTGAATCGGGCAGTCGAAGTGCGTGATGGTCACGAGCGGCTCAATGCCGTGCGCCTGACACTCGCGGAACACGTCCTCGTAGAAGGCCAGGCCGGCCTCGTTGGGCTCAGTCTCGTCGCCGTTGGGGAAGATGCGGGTCCAGGCCAGGCTCATGCGGAAGGTCTTAAAGCCCATCTCGGCAAAGAGGGCGATGTCCTCCTTGTAGTGGTGATAGAAATCGATGCCGGTCTGCGCGGGGTAGTAATAGCCGTCCTCGAAGTCGAGCATCTTGCGCTGGCCGGAGACCACCGCATAGCGCTCGGGGCCGTGCGGCGCCACGTCCACGTTGGCCAGGCCGCGGCCATCCACGTCGTAAGCGCCCTCGCACTGGTTGGCAGCCGTCGCGCCGCCCCACAGGAAGTCTTTACGGAAAGCCATGCACCAATCCTTTCACACGCTGTTTGTCGTGGTTTCAGTATCCCCGTAAGCAGCGCGCTACTCAACGGCAACGACGCAGGCCGACACTTCTTTTCGCACACGGCGGCCCGGCAGCCGCCCCTGCCTGACACTTTCTGATACCGCCGCCCCAAACCACCACAAAGGGGACAGGCACCTTTGTGGTGGTTGGGGACGGTTTGTCTCGATCTGTAACAGGTAGGCAGCCAAAACCGGGCTTGGTGTTACAGATCGAGATTTTCGGGCAGCCCCCCGCAGTTTGTCTAAATCTGTAACAGGTAGAGACGATTTAGCCCGCTAGATGTTACAAATCGAGACGGAAGATGCTAGTCACAGGCGATGTCGAGGTTCTTGCCGAATAGGCCCACGTAGCCGCCTTCGGCTGCCTTGGGGCTGTCGGCGTGGCAGAGGACCCACTTGTCGGCCTTCCAGTAGCAGTAGCTGTCGCCGACCGCGGGCATGTCGGCTGCGGCCTCGGGGCGCGGACCGTTGGTGCCGGCGGGCAACGCAACCATTACCTGGAAGCCGCCGTCGTCGACCATGCACGGCGTGTAGTGGAGCGTGGTGTTGAAGACTTCGACGACCGTACCCGCCGGCACGCGGAACGCCTTGACGCACGCGGTGTCGAGCTTGCCGCCCTCAATCTCCCAGCGATGCGCCACGAGCAGGATAAAGTCGCGGGCGCCCAGGTTAAACTCGCTGGCGCGGTGATACTCCAGGCAGTTGAGCTGCGTGTTGTGGCCGTTGCACCAGCCCAGCTGGAAGGGACGGCCGCCGTACATGAGAAAGCCCAGCTTATCGGCATCCTTGACGCCCTCGAGCTCCGGCGCGCTTGCTACGTACTTGCTGCCCTCGGGGATGGGCGTGGCAGAGAGCGCCTCGAGCACGGGCGACGTGAGCACGGACGGAACGTCATCCCAAACGTTGCCATAGGATTTGAACTCGGGATCGTTGACAGAATAGATGTGCATGTTCGCTCCTGTTCGTTTATGTGACAGTATGAACATTCTAGAACATCATTCATCCACGACCACGATCAATACCGAAAACATTGCATGACGAAATCACCCGCTCAAAAAGCGACATGCAGCTTCCTAGTCGAGATAATCTTTAAGAAACTCAATAACGCTCATACACCAGTAGTCGGTCTCCGGCGCATGGGGCTTCATCAATGCGTGCCCCCCTTCTGAATACATGACTCCCTCATGGTGTACTCCAGCTGCATCCAGAGCATCGACCATCTTTTCATAATTGTCGGGCGATACAATATCATCGTCAGCGCATTGCCAAAGATATGTCGGAGGATACTGCTCCCACACATGCTGATTAATACAGAAATCATCGAGCGAGTCGCGACCAGCCCCGCCGCACACCGAATCAAGAAATCTATTGTCTGATGCGTTCTCAAAGCCACGAAGATCAATCGGTGCATAACACAGGACCAAGGCTTTGGGTGCCTCGCATCCGTAGGACGCAAATCCCTTGTTGTCCGTCCCCCACTCGGCAGTTAAATGCGCACCAGCAGAAAAGCCGATAACTGCATAACTTTTTGCGACATTAAATTTCGCTGAATTCTCGAAGACAAAACGGACAGCTCGATTTAAATCGTCGATTGGACGCGGCATCAAAGGCTCGACCCTCACCCTGTATGACAGCACGAACACGTTATAGCCCGCATCGTTGAGCTCGGGGGCAACGGGAAAGCCTTCCATTTGATGACAAACGCTCTGATAACCTCCGCCCGAAACCGCAGTGATAAAGGGAGCCCCGGGTCTCCCGGGAAAGAAGAACAGTTTCGTGTTGCGTCGAGTCGGATCACGGATGCAGTCGGCTTCATCCCATATATCGTAGGCAACTTGCCTCCCGTCATCCACGAGCTCGACAATCCGATTCAATCCACGCAAAACGCGAGTAGTTTCATATGGATTAGCATCAGAATTCATATGAGACACGATGGGTTTATTCCACATGCGCTCCCAAGTTGAAGGCCGGCAAAGCATAAGGTGCTCGCCAAAGCCAGCGAACTCAGGAAGGAGCGCGATTTCGCCAAACGTCATATCGGCTGTAATTGTCATAGCTAGTCACTCCAAAAATGAGGGTGGGCTCGCGTGAATCAACGGCAAGCCCACCACATGCAATCTGCCGCGGGGTTTTCGGCAGCTTACATCCCAAATAATTGTCTACTCCACTACTGCCTCTTCATCAGGGCGATACAGGATGTAAACGAGAACGAAGTTAAGAATTAAACCGACGACATTGCAAAGAATTGCGCCGATGAGGCTGCTCATATCACCAGAAGGATCCATATAACCGGGGAAGCTAAAAATGCCGCTCGACGTCATAACGAACGTACAGGTGTTGAAAATCGCCGGGATAACAGCACTGATTGCTCCGGCGACCATGGAAGCGATAATGATCTTCTTGTGCTCCAAGATGATGCCGTACAGCGCCGGTTCCGTAATCCCGAAAAAGCCCGTAATGGCACAGCTGAACCCAAGACTCTTTTCACTCGGGTCCTTCGAGCGGAGGGCAAACGCCAAACAAGCGCCGACAACACCCATGCTGCAGCAGAGAAGTCCAAGGATAGGATCGGAGCCGACGGTCATAATATTGTTGATGGAAAGCACGATCAGGGCCCAATGGAGTCCAAGGGGGATCATAACGAGACCGAATATCGGCCCGAGAATAACGCCGCAAAGGACGGGGCTGAACTGATAGACCGCCAGCACTGCAGTCGCAAGCAAAGAGCTCGCCTGCTGAATAACGGGGCCGATCACAAGGAGCGAGACGGGGGCGGCAACAGCAACCGTCAGGAACGGGACGAGCGCAAATGCCACAACATCGGGAAGAACCGCCCGCAGCCACTTATTAAGAACGGATGCGAACCAAGCCGCCACGATAGCAGGAAACACCGTGGAGGAATAGCTCACCATTGTGAACTTCATGCCGAGCAAATCCAGCGCATCGCCCGCTCCGGCCGCAGCAACGAAAGTCGGATAAATCAGGATTGCACCGAGTACCGCACCGATATATCGATCGGTTCCAAAGAACTGAGCAGCAGATGATCCGACAAGAACGGGCAGAAAATACATGCAGGCATTTCCCATGCCGTACAGCAGAGTGTATATTCCGCTCTCGGCGGAAACAGCACCCGCCGTCGTCAGAATACTAAGGACGGCGTTTATCATTCCGCATGCGATCAAGGCAGGAAGAACGGGCATCATGATGCCGCTGATGAGCTTCATTAGCTTTCCCAGACAGCCCTTAGTCTCTCCTTCGCTTGCCTCGGAATCTCCGGCATCAATCCCGGTTTCCTTGGCAACGATTTCATAGACCTTATCGACCTTAGGTCCCACAATCACCTGATATTGCCCCGCGGAATGGCGAATGTCGATCACGCCATCAATCGCCTTGACTTTTGCATCGTCTACGATGCTTTCGTCCTTAAGGTTGAACCTTAAACGAGTCATGCAGTGAGCTACAAATGTAACGTTGTCTGCGCCGCCCACCATCTCGAGAATCTCGGCAGCGAGCTTGGTTGTATCTGCCATAAATACCATTTCTCCCATGTTGAGTTTTATATGTAACCATCAGCAAAGCGCGCGCCTTTGCCAACTAATTACCTTGTTTTCGATGCAATTCGATTGATGTGCATCATGAGGTAGAGTCTTTCTTCGTCTATAAGTTCCCGCCCCGTCAGTCGGCTGAGAACAGAAGCAATATCATCGGCGCACATTGATGCCACCGGATATTCTTTTTTGAGCGAGAGGTACATCTTGCGGTTGTCGCTCACGATGCTTTCGCCAGAGTTCAACCTATTGAATAAGTACTGAAGATGGGTTGCGAACCTTGCGTAATCGAAACCTTCCCGATCAACTTGAATGCCAAGCCGATTTTCAACAGCAACGGTTGACTCCTCCAGAACACGATCGTAGATATCCGCGCTAAACTCTTTAACTACTTCGCATGAGTCCGAATCGGCCATGTTATTGATAAACGCCATGGCAATTCCAACTGCCTCATGAGCTGGAAGCCTAACGTTAAGACGTTTCCTGATTATCTTAAGTGCATACTCGCCGATTCTAAATTCGACGGGATATTGTTGGCGGACATCAAACGATAAAGGCATGCGGACAACGATATTTTGCTCTTTGCGCTTAACCGCATACGCGATATGGTCCGCAAGGATAAACGGCAAATTAGGGCTCACCTCATAAGACAGCAAACCTGTCGACATATCAATAACATCCGAGGTAAGCTCGAGAAGCTCGTCGGGGACCTCGTCAACGAGAGCGATGTAGCGAGAGCTAACGTTATAAAACGTTCGTTGAATCTCCGAAAGAGGGACCTCGTCTCCGACATTCTTAAACCCCAGACCACGGCCGAATGCAACCAACTGTCTGCCATTTCCATCGACGCAGAGGACAGCGCTGGTATTAATTCGTTTAACAATTTCCATGTGTCCCCCCCCTAAACAGAACAAGGCTCCCGAAGCAGAATCCGACAATCAATGTCGACAGATGCTGCTTCAGGAGCCTTGCCTGAATATCACTCTGAGGACTAGTTTAAGCGAGCTAGTGCTAATGACCTCGAATAAACACTTCTAAACAGTTAAACGGTCGATATCTCCGTGTGAACGGTTTGGAGGCAGAGGGCGGCCCTATGCCTGCTGATAGTGCAGGTGCTTCTCGTCGATATCGGCCAGGTCACGGTCGAGATAGCGGCGTGCGAGCCAGTTTGCCATGGGGAGGTTCTGGTCCAGATAGTTACCGCACTCCTCGGGAGCGGCACCGGGGACATCGCCCTCAAAGCCGGCGACAAACTCGAACAGCTCACGCACGAGCGGCAGGATCTCCTCGCTCGTCACCTCGCCAAACACGACGAGGTAAAAGCCCGTGCGGCAGCCCATGGGACCAAAGTAGACAATGCGGCTCGACCACTCGGCATGGTTGCGAAGGAACGTCGCGCCCAGGTGCTCGATGGTGTGGCACTCGGCCGTGTTCATGACCGGCTCCTTGTTGGGCGTGGTCAGGCGCAGGTCAAACGTGGTGACGGCGGCGCCGGTCGCCGGATCGCGGTCGATGCGGCTCACGTACACGCCGGGCTCAAGCAGCAGATGGTCAACGGAAAAACTCGCGATACGCTCCATGGCAGATCCTCTCGATAGTCAATTTAGGACGGGGCTCTTTTAGCTGGTTGGAATGGTCGCACCAATCATACCAGTCAAAAAAGCCCCGTCCCAAATGAGCTGCCAAGGACGGGGATCAATGAGTTTTTAATCCCCGTCCCAGAAAAATCCTTGGGCGCCGCGCAGCCGCCTAGGCAGTGTAGGCGATAGTCGCGTCGACAGCATGGCGCCAGCCGGCGATCTTTTTGACTCGCTTGTCGGCGGGCATCGACGGCTCCACGATGCCGCGGGCGCCGTAGACGTCGACGACATCGCGCGTGTACATGTCCAGCGCAATGCCGCAGGCCCAGGCCGCACCCAGGCCGCTCATCTCGTCGTTGCTCGCGATGCGGATGGGCGAGCCAACCAGGTCGCTCTCAAACTGCATCAGGTACGCATCGCGCGTGGGACCGCCGTCAACACGAAGTTCGGCCAGCGCCGCGCCCGAATCCTCGACCATCGCATCAATCACGTCAAAGATCTGATAGGCGATCGACTCGTCGGCGGCCTTCACGAACTCCGCGCGACCCGTGGTGCGCGTCATGCCAAAGACGCAGCCCTCGGCGTCACTCGCCCAGTGCGGCGCGCCCAGACCGGTAAACGCCGGCACAAAGTAGACGCGGCTCGCCGGATTGGCGGCGTAGCACAGGTCGGTAACTTCCTCGGGGTTATTGATGAGCTCCAGATCGTCGCGCAGCCACGTCTTGACGGCGCCGGCGTAGCTCACGTTGCCCTCGAGCACGTACTCGGTCACGCCGTCCATGCGCCATGCGAGCGAGCTCGAAAGCCCGTGCGAGCTGGCGACGAACTCGTCGCCGACGTTCATCATGACCGAGCTGCCGGTGCCATAGGTCGCCTTGGCCATGCCGCGGCTATGGCAGCCCTGCGCAAACAAGGCGGCATGGCTGTCGCCGAGCACGCCGTGAATGGGCACGGGTGCCGGCAAAAAGCCGCCCAGGTCCGTCATGCCAAACAGGCCATCGGAATCGGTCACCTGTGGCAGGCAGGCTGCATCGACGCCAAAGGCCTCGCACACCGGCTCGCTCCAGCAGCCACGGCGCAGGTCAAAGAGTTGCGTGCGGCTGGCGTTGGACCAGTCGCAGCGGAACTCCGCGCCGCCCGTGAGCGTCCAGACCACCCAGGCATCGATGGTGCCCAGGCACAGCTCGCCCGCTGCAGCGGCCTCGGCAGCCGCGGGAACGTTCGCGAGGATCCAGGCCATCTTGCCCGCCGGGTAGTAGGGCGAGAGCACTAGACCCGTCGTGTCGCGCACCAGCTCGGCCACGCCCTCGCGCGCGGCCAGCTCGTCGCACAGCTCGCGGGCGCGGGCGCACTGCCACACCACGGCGTCGCACAGCGGCTCGCCCGTCGTGTGCCTCCAGGCAACGGTAGTCTCGCGCTGGTTGGAGATGCCGATGCCGGCGACGTCGGCCGGATCGACCCCGGTCTCCTCCACCACGGCGCGCGCCACGGCCAGCACGTTGGCGGCGATCTCGGCTGGATCATGGCTCACCCAGCCGGCCTCGTTGACAATCTGGCGATGCGGGCGATCGGCACGATGAATCAAATGGCCGCCCTCGTCCACCAGCAGCGCCTTGGTGCCCTGCGTGGATTGATCGATTCCGATGATGTATTTGCTCATGTACTCTCCTGTCTCCCCCGTCGATTCAAAACTAAAACCCGACGGACAAGGAGCGAGTGGCCGTCAAGTGCCGCAGATTGCCGTGAAAAAGGAGCGCCGCGTACTTTGTGTACACAGGCGACGGTTTGAACGGCAAGGTGCGGTGCTTGGCGGCCGCGCAGCGTCTGTTTCTACTGTTTGCCAAGGAACTCGGCGACCGTCTTGGCGATTCCGGCACCCGTCAGGCCGTAGTGCGCAAAGACCTCGGGGCTCGTGCCGGTGATGACCGGCGCATCGGGCAGGCTCAGGCACTTGACCGGACGCGGGCAATGCTCGCCCACGACCTGCGCGACCATGGAACCCAGGCCACCGAAGGGGCTGTGCTCCTCGACGGTCACGACGGCGCGCGTGGCACCGGCGGCCTCGATCACGGCCTCGGCATCGAGCGGCTTGACGCAGTACATATCGAGCACCGTTGCCGAGATGCCCTGCTCGGCCAGCAGATCGGCGGCGTCCACGGCATGGCGGACCATCTCACCGGTGGCGACAATCGTCACATCGGTGCCGCGGCGCACCCAGGTGGCGCGATCCATCTGGAACGGGCACTCGTCCTCAGTGTACACGTCCTCCACCGGGTTGCGGCCCACGCGGATGTAGGCCGGCTTGTTGTCGGCGACCAGGGCACGCACGAGCTCGGCGGTCTGGAAGCGATCGCTCGGCAGATACACGCGCATGTTGGGAATCGCGCTCATGGCGGCGATATCCTGCGCGGAGTGATGGCTCATGCCTAAGGCGCCGTAGGACACGCCGCCCGAGATGCCGATGAGCTTGACGTTGGTGTTGGAGTACGAAACGTCGACCTTGCACTGCTCATACGAGCGCGTGGTCACAAAGGACGCCGGCGAGGCGGCCCAGGCCTTCTTGCCGCACGAGGCCATGCCGGCGGCGATGCTCACCAGGTCCTGCTCGGCAATGCCGACCTCAACGGACTGCTGGGGATACTGGTCAAAGAACGGCGTGAGCGATGCAGAGCCGCGGGAGTCGGAGCACAGGACGACGATGTCTTTATCGGTTGCGGCGGCCTCGAGCAGCGTGTCGCAGATAGCCTTTCGGTTGGCGATCTTGTTAGCCATTGATGGCCTCCTTATGGGCAGCGAAATCGGCGATGATCTGGGCATATTCCTCATCGTTGGGCAGGTGATGATGCCAGGCGGCCTTGTCCTCCATAACCGGCGAGCCGTAGCCCTTCACTGTGTTGAGGATGATGACCGTGGGCTTACCCTTGGTCTCGGCGGCCAGCGTCAGCGCGGCATCGATGGCCTGGACGTCGTTGCCCGGAATGGACAGCACGTTCCAACCGAAGGCGGCCCAGCGCTCCTCCTGCGAATCCTGCTTCATGACGTCCTCGGTGCTGCCGCTGATCTGCAGGCGGTTGCGGTCCACGAGCGCGCACAGGTTATCGAGCTGGTAATTGCCGCCGCTCATGGCGCCCTCCCAGACCGAGCCCTCGGCAAGCTCGCCGTCGCCCATGATGGTGTAGACGCGGTAGCCGCGGCCATCCATCTTGCCGGCAAGTGCCATGCCCACAGCCACGGGCAGACCGTGACCCAACGAGCCCGAGTTCATCTCGATGCCCTTGAGCTTGTTGTTGGGGTGGCCGATGTAGGGGCTGCCGAACTTGGAGAAGCGGGCCTTGACGTCATCAAGGTCAAGATAGCCCTCGTGGCAGAGCACCGCGTAGTAGGCCTCCATGGCGTGGCCCTTGGAGAGCACGAAGCGATCGCGGTTGGGATTGTCGACGGTCTCGGGCGAAATGTTGAGGTGGTTGGCGTAGAGGGTCATCAGCGCATCGATGACCGACATGTCGCCGCCGATGTGCCCGCCGGCGCCAGCCATGATGATATCGACGCAATCGCGTCGAAGGTCCCAACGCAGGGACTCAAGCTCTTCGATAGTTGCCATTTCTACTCTCCTCGCAGGTAAGCTTTGACGTCTTCTTCGATGGGGTCGTACAGGTCGGGGACAATGCCGATGTACTTGCACGCCTCGTAGAGCACCGGCACCACGTTGGCGTGAATGGCGACGCAATGGTGGATGTAGGGACCCTCGACGATCTTGGCCTCGAGGCGCTTGAGGTTGTCGACCTCGACCCACAGGTAGGTGCCCATGCCGGCCGGGCCGTCGATGCCGCGGGCGTTGCCCAGCAGCAGCGAGTACTCGCCGTTGTCGCCGTCAAAGCGGGCAAGGGTGAGGTCGCCGTGCTTGGCCTCGGCCGTCAGCGCGCCGGGGTGATCGAAGGCCAGCGGATAGGTGAGCTTGGGCTTGACGGCCGCGCAGCTGCAGGGCCAGGGGCCGCAGTGCTGCAGCAGCTCGCCGTTCTCGTTATCGGGATGACGCACGGTCCAGTCGGCGAACATGCCGCGGTGACGGCCCAGGTCGGCGGCCTCGACCATCAGCGCGGTGATAGCGCCATGGATGTCGGTCTCGCAGACGATGGGGATGCCCATCTCGTTGAGGATTGCGTTGGCGGCGCAGGGCATAATGCCCAACTCGTCCTGCAGGGCGTTCCAGCACTGGATGGCGCCGGCGTTGCAGCCGTACTTCTCGACCAGGCGCTTCATGGCAATGGCGAGTCCTGCGACCGCAGGAACCTTGTCCTCGGGGATGCAGATCTCAAAGCTGTCACCAATGTGGGCGAGCATGGCTGCCATGGCCTGCTCGTCAGCCTGGGCGTCGCGCACGGCCTGGACAAGCTCGGTCATGGGGATGGGCGAAAGCTGGATGTTGAACTTCTCGAGCAGCTCGCCCTCGTTGCACATGGTCGACCAGAAATCGAACGGACGGGTGGCCATCTGCAGGATGCGGGTGTGCTTGAAGGTCTTGACCACGTTGCACACGGCCAAAAAGTCCCAGACGCCGCGCTCGAACTCGGGATCGGTCAGACGGCAGTTGGTCATGTAGGTGAAGGGAACCTGGAAGCGGCGCAGGACCTTGCCGGTGGCGAACAGACCGCACTGGCTATCGCGCAGACGGGTGCCGTCGGGCTCGGGGCGCTCGTCGCGCGGACCCCACAGCAGCACGGGCAAGCCGAGCTCGCGGGCAAGGCGGGCGCAGACATACTCGGTACCAAAGTTGGCGTGGCAGAGCATGATGCCGTCGACGCCCTCGGCGCGGAACTTCTCGACGATAGGCGCGATATGGCTGTCGTCGAACAGCAGGCCCTCGTCGTTGATGTCGTCGATATCCACAATCTCGACGCCGATCTCGCGCAGGCGATCAGCCGTAAGGCCGCGATACTTGATCGCGTCCGGCGCGCTAAAGATGCTACGGCGCGTGGGCACAAAACCGAGCTTGATCTTATCCATGTACGTCCTCCCCTAGTCACATGTTCAGTAAACAGACGCGTGTTTCGTTTTGTTCTGTTTACTAAATGTTTTACTCTTCTGTTTAGAAGTTTAGCGCGAAATACCCGTAGACGGTAGAGAAATCAGCCTAAACGGTATGTAAACAATCTGAACATACAAGGGAAACAAAAAGAGGACCCCGAAGGATCCTCTTCTGAATGGCACTATGTTAACTGCCCTAGCGAGCTTTGGCACGCTGCAGGCAATGCCGTCTCCGCCTAGATTTCGCGCACGCTCTGGCGCTCGACAAAATAGGTCGACACGGCCGTTTTGCAGGTGTAGCTCTTGGGATTGCGGATGTTGCCCACCAGGCGGCGCACCGCGATCTCACCCACCTCGTGCTTGGGAACATGCACCGTGGTGAGCGGCGGGTTGGAGAAAGCGCCCAACGACAGGTCGTCAAAGCCGATGATCGAGACATTATCGGGCACGCGAATGCCGTGCTCGTTGAGCGCGCGCATGGCACCCACGGCGAGCACGTCGTTCTCGGCAAAGAAAGCCGTTGGCAGATCTTCGCGCGAGGAATTGTCGAGCCACGCGCCCATGTCGCGATAGGCGCCCTCGAGCGTGGTGCCCAGCGTGACGCGCCATGCCGGATTGGCCTCGAGGCCCGCATCCTCAAGTGCTTGGCGATAGCCGCGCTCGCGGTCCTTAAAGTTGCGGATACGAAGGTCGCCCGCCAGATAGCCGATTTGCTTGTGACCTTTCTCGATAAGGTAGTCCACGGCACGCAGCACCGAATCGGTATTGGCAATGACCACGGCATCGAAGTACTGGCGGTCGCTCCAGCCATCGAGCACAATCAGGTGGGCGGCGGCGTTAGCGAACAGGGCGTAGTCCTCCTCGCCCAACTCCGTACCCATTAGTACAATAGCGGCGGCCGGATCGGCAATCAGGCCCTCGACCTGCGGACGCACGGCGTCTAGGTCGCTAAAGTCGAGCGAGACAAAGCTCGTGCTCATGCCGTGGCGACGCGCCTGGCGCTCCACGCCCTCGATGACCGCGGGATGGAAGGTGCTCTCGTCCAGGATGGCGCCCGTCTTGCGCGCGAGCACAAACTGGATGCTCTCGAGCTGCGTCGACTGCTGATAGCCGAGCGACTGCGCGCACTCCAGGATGACTTTGGCGGTCTCCTCGCTCACGCTGCGCTTGCGGTTGAGCGCGTTGGACACGGTTGCGGGCGAAAAACCGGTGATGCGGCTGATCTCGCGAACACTTGCTTTGGCCATGGTTCCCCCTAGCAACGGTCGTGGCGGAGCATCGTGGCCTGACCGCCCCGTGACTCGACAACTAAACGACCGCAAATTCAATCTAAACAGAATAGTAAATGTTTAATAGCTAGTTTAGCCTGTTGTCAAGCGAAGCGACGCGACTATTCCCCCAACGGGCGTATTTACTCGGTAGCTAATCTGGAACGGGGCACAGAAACCGTTTAGCCAAGGATGCGAGCCATGCGTGCCTTAAACTCCACGAGGAAACGTGGGGCGTCCACGGTGAGCGCCACGAGCGCGCTCTTATCCGGATCGGACAGACGGTGCTCGTCACAGATAGTGCGGCCGCGGTACTCGCCCAGCAGGTCGACACGAAGATTGCAGCCGAGCGCACCCACGAGCGTGGGATCAATCGCCACGGCAACCGCCAGCGGATCGTGCAGCGCGCAGCCGCCCAGGTAGGGCGCGTTCATTTCGTACGAACCGATATAGTGCTCGACCATGCTCGCAAACGCGCAGCCAGCCATAGTACCCGAGCCCGTCCAGCCGGCAACGTCGCGACGTGTGAGCACCACGCGGTGCGTCACATCCAAGCCCACCATGGTGAGCTTGCGGCCCGAGCGCAACACGGCGTCGGCAGCCTCGGGGTCGCCCGCCATGTTGGCCTCGGCGCCCGCGCTCACGTTGCCGGGCACGGTAAGCGCACCGCCCATCACGACCACGCGGCCGATGGACATCATCGCCGCCGCATCGCGCTCCAGGGCAAGCGCCAGATTGGTGAGCGGGCCGGTCGCAACGTAGACCAGATCGGGACCATAGGTACGCGCGGCATCAATCAGGTAATCGACCGCCGCATTGCCATCGGCCGACGTCGCGCCCACTGGCTCGTACGGCGAGGCGGGCACGCTTGCGCCGCCGATGCCGTTCTTGCCGTGGATAAGCGTGGTGGACGCCGGCGGCGTGTAGGGTTCGGTCGCCTTCATGGGACGATCGGCGCCCAGGTACACCGGCACCTCGGGACGACCCAACAGGTCGAGCACCGCCAAGCAGTTGTGCGCCGACTGCTCGACGCGCACGTTGCCAAAGCACGTGGTGATGCCGACGAGCTCCACCTCGGGGCTCGCGATGGCATAGGCGAGCGCCATCGCATCATCCACACCCATATCCAGATCAAGGATCAGCTTCTTGGTTGCCATTGTTCTACTCCGCTTCTCCGTCTACATCCAAACCGTCTAAACCAAACTTGTGCTCGACTTCCGCACGCGTGGGAATTGATTGCTGAGCGCCCAGGCGCGATACCGTCACCGCCGAGGCGCGAGCACCCGCGGCCATGCACTCAAAGAGCGGCAGGCCCTCCAGACGAGCCGCCGCCAACGCGCCGATAAACGTATCGCCCGCGGCCGTCGTATCGACCACCGCGCTCGAAAGCGCCGGCATGCGCAGCGGCTCACCGCCATCGCCGAGCGTAACCGAGCCGGCGCCGCCCAACGTGATGACCGCAGCCCCGGCGCCCTTGTCGAGCAGCGCATTGAGCGCGGCGACGCAACTCGCATCATCCGTGGGCAGAATGCCCGTCAGTACCTGGCACTCGGTCTCGTTGGGGCAGACCAGGTCGACCGCTGGCCACGCTCCTGCCGGCAGGTCGCAGGCGGGCGCCGGGTTAAAGATCGTATAGAACCCCAGCTCGTGAGCGCAAGCAAGCGCCCCGGCCGTCGCCGCAAGGTCACATTCGCCCTGGGCGATAAAGACGCCGCCAGCAGCCGGGGCAATCTCGCTGGCATCGCCGTCGAGCTCGTCGGCCACCAAGCGCCTCAGTGCGCGGGCAACGTCCTCGCCCGCAAGCGCATGGTTGGCGCCCGGCGACAGCACGATGCGGTTGTCGCTCTCACAGCGAATGATAGTCGCGGTACCGGTCTCCACGTCATCGCGACGCGCCACAAACTCAACGCCCACGCCGGCATCCTGGAGCCCTGCCACAAGCGCATCGCCAAAGGTATCGCGCCCAACAGCGCCAATCATGCACGTGCGCGCACCCATGCGCGCAGCAGCGACGGCCTGGTTAGCGCCCTTGCCACCGGCGTTGGTGATAAAACCGCTGCCACCGACTGTCTCGCCCGCACGCGGCATGCGCTCGCACGCCACCGAAAGGTCCATGTTCATGCTGCCGAACACCGCAACGATGCTGTGATCCGCCATGGAAACCTCCTCGTCTTCAGGCTTTGCGCCCACCGTCGACCAACGATTGTGCACTCTCGCACCCCCTATAACTTTAGTCCACTTTGATGTGGACGCGCGCTTGAGCTTACGCCAGCAGCAAGCATTCACAGGGGCAGGCAGCTACAATGAATACGTGCTGATTATTCTCGTCATTGGATGATGTTTTATGGAACAATTCTCGCAATCGGGCTCGCGCGGTCGACGCCGCACGGGCAACGAGCCGGCGCCGCACGAACGCGTGAAGGGCGAACGCCGTGCCAACGAGCCGCGACGCACCGCGAGCCCCCATCGCGCTTCTGCCAACAACGCGGGCCGCGCCAACACTCCCGCCGCGGAGCAGACGCCTGCTCGCCCCAAGTCCCGCTACATCCCTGCACTCGACGGTCTGCGTACGCTCGCCGTCGTCGCGGTGGTGCTCTATCACCTTAACCTCACGTGGGCTCAGGGCGGCCTGCTTGGCGTCACGATCTTCTTTGTGCTTTCGGGCTATCTGATCACGCGCTTGCTGCTCAACGAAGTCGCTAAGACCGGCCGCATCGACCTCAAGAGCTTCTGGATCCGCCGCATCCGTCGCCTGGTCCCCGCCGTGGTGACCGTCGTGGTGGTGACCTGTGCGCTGTGCACCGTCTTCAACCACGTGATGCTCACCAAGATGCGCCCCGACATTCTGCCGTCGCTGTTGTTCTTCAACAACTGGTGGCAGATTGCCCAAAACGTCTCGTACTTCAATGCTCTGGGCGACCCCTCGCCGCTTACGCACTTTTGGTCGCTCGCCATCGAGGAACAGTTCTACCTGGTTTGGCCCCCGCTGCTGCTCGCTATGGTATCCATGCACATGAGCAAGCCCAACACGCGCCGCGTGGTTCTGGGCCTGGCTGCTGTCTCCGCCATCGCCATGATGGTGCTCTATAACCCCGCCGCCGACCCCAGCCGCGTGTACTACGGCACCGACACCCGCGTGTTCTCGCTGCTGCTGGGCGCCTGGATGGCCTTTATCCCCGATCGCGACCTGGCGCCGGTGCGTCTCGCTCATCGTTTGGGGCTCAATCGCCTGGCTGGCGCCGCCAAGCACGGCAAGAACGCCGAGGGCAAGCCTGGCGAGAAGGCCGACAACGCAGCCGAGACCGTCCCGGCACAGCCGAGCGCCCTCGTGCGCTTTTGGTCCTCGCCCGCATCCATCGATGTGTTGGGCGTCGTGGGTCTGGTTGGCCTTGCCGCCATGGTCGCGCTCACCAACGGCTACACCGCGTTCCAGTATCGCGGCGGCACGCTGCTATGCTCCATCCTCACGCTCATGGTCATCGCGGCCTGCGTGCAGCCCCAGGGAATGGTTGCCCGCGCACTGTCCGCCGAGCCGCTCGTGTGGGTTGGCAAGCGCTCGTACAGCATCTACCTGTGGCACTATCCGCTACTGTTGCTCATGAACCCGGTCGCCAACATCAACGATACGCCGTGGTGGCAGTACATTTTGCAGGTGTTGTTGGTGGTCGCCGTAGCCGAATGTTCATATCGCTTTATCGAGACGCCGTTTAGAAAGGGCGCCTTTGGGCGCACCGTATCCGAGTTCCGCGACGGCACCACCACGCCCGCCAACTGGGTGCGCGCGCATATTCCCGTGTGCGCCACTTGCGGGATCGTGCTTGTTATCGCGCTGGGCGGCCTGATCTTTGTGCCGGAGACCTCCGCACTGAGCGGTGAGGGCGCCGAAGTCCTCAACAAGGAAGCCAAGAACACCGCGCCAACGGACCAACAGGCAGCCGACGACACCGACAAGGACAACGACGGCTTCCCCGATGGCTCCTACGACCTGCTGATGATCGGCGACTCCGTGTCGCTGCGTGCCGTGGACACCTTTGACGGCGTGTTCCCGCACAGCCATATCGATGCCGAAAAGGGCCGCCAGTTTGATGCGGGCCGCGCGACATTTGAGGGCTATATCCAGCAGAACCTTGCCGGCAAGATCGTGGTCTTTGCGCTGGGCACCAACGGCTTGGTAACCGACGATCAGATCGACGCCATCATGGCCGATGCGGGAGATAAGCGTATTGTGGTGTTTGTGAACACACGCAGCCCGCAGCCGTGGGTTGGCTCTACCAACCAGGCCATCGCCAACGCCGCTACGCGCTACAAGAACGTGCGCGTTATCGACTGGTACGGATACAGCGCCAACCGCAACGACCTGTTCGATGGCGATGGCACGCACCTATCGACCACTGGCGTGACCGAGTACCTCAACTTGATCCACGATGCCGTCAAAAAGGACCTGCCCGTACACCCCGAAGATCACGTCAACGATCCGCAGCCGGCAGCCGTCAAGTCTGCCACCGACGCACTCGTCAATGCGCTCGCTCTCAAGCCGCACAAGCTGGGCACCGACAAGTAACCTGCAACGCAAACTTCCCACATCCGGAGGGGGTGTCTGCCACGGCAGACACCCCCTCCGGCAGTTAGGGACGTTCCTTATGTGCTGGCACCTAGGGACACTCCTGACACAGCCGAGGAACGCCCTCCTTGCGACCGAATTCTGGACGCCTCGCCACCCCGAGCGTTGTTTCCAAGCCCACACCCGCAGCAAACAACCCAAAATCACTCTTTTCGAGCCGACTCCAAGAGGTCATGGACAAAAAGTGGCAAATATGAGTACTGTTACCATTTTAGTAGCTGGCAAAACCACCCAAAATGGCGCCCCTGCGGTAGCGCGCGACCCTTCCAGTTGACCAGAATAGCCGACTTAGGACTTGGAGACCCGCTTTTAATGAACAGATTCTTAGCTATGTTCATTATTTTCTTGGTCGTAAATGCTATCGGCCAGGCAACAGTACTCATATTTGGCATTTTTTGTCCACTCGCATATTACTAACCCCCTATAACAGGCAAAATACAGGCCGCAACCCATGGCAGCGGCCTGTTTGGAGTCCAAAAGAGGCGCTAAGCGCTGTAGCCCATCGCTTGCAGGACAAACATAACAACCGTCAGCACCGTAATCACACCAATGGTCGCCCACGTGAGCACGTTCCACACGCGGCCGTTGCGGTTGGCACCCATAATGTGACGGTCGGCGGCGATAACCACCTGGAACACCAGAACCACGGGCAGTAGCACGCCATTGATGACCTGCGAGGTCATCATAATCTGGAACAGATCGACACCGGGCATAAGCACCAGCACGGCAGAGATGCCGATGATGGCCGTAATGATGCCGCGATAGACCGGGGCCTCGTCCCAGCTGCGATCGGCACCGCGCTCCCAGCCAAATGCCTCGCAGATAGCGCTCGACGTAACGCCCGGCAGCACGCAGGCAGCCAAGAAGCTCGCCGCGACCAGGCCCGAGGCAAACAGTACCGTAGACCACTGACCCGCAATAGGCTCCAGCGCGCGGGCAGCATCGGCAGCATCGCTAATCTGAATACCCGCCGGGAACAACACCGTACCGGTCGTGATGATAATAAAGCCGGCAATGACATCGGCGGCAAGCGAGCCGCTCACGGTATCGATGCGCTGCAGCACGATATCGTCCTCGCCCGCGTTCTTATCGACCACGTTGTTCTGCGCCAAGAAAATCATCCATGGCGCGATGGTGGTACCGATCGTTGCGACCACGAGCGACACGTAGCTGGGGTCATTTTGAATGTTAGGCACGACCAGGTCGACCGCGACCTCACCCCAGTTGGGGCCAGCCATAAACGCGGCGACGATATAGGTCACGAACACGCAGCTCACCAGCAGCAGAATCTTCTCGATGCGCTGGAAACTACCCGACATGGTAAGCATCCACACCAGCAGCGCCACCAACGGCACCGAGATGCTCGCCGGCACGCCAAAGAGAGCAAGGCCGCTGGCGATGCCCGCAAACTCCGAAATGGTCACAGCCGTGTTGGCGATCAACAGCGCCGCCATGGCCAACACGCTCTTGCGCACGCCAAAGCGCTCGCGAATGAGCGATGCCAGGCCCTTGCCCGTGACGCAGCCGCAGCGCGCCGCGGTCTCCTGCGTCACGATGAGCAGCACAGTCATGACGGGAAGCATCCAGAGCATCTTGTAGCCATAGCTGGCGCCCGCGCTGGAATACGTTGCAATGCCGCCGGCGTCATTGCCCGAAAGCGCCGCCAGCAGACCGGGGCCCATAGCGCCAAAGATGGCTGCGATGGTCAGCTTTTGCTTGGTGCCCGACTTTTGCTTGGTATTTTGCACGCGACCACCTAGCCCATGACTGACATGGCGAGCAGCACCGCGGCGATGCAATACGCCACACACGAGATCATGACGGCAATGACGTTCATGGCGGTGCCCGACGTGTTGAGGTCATGCTCGTCACGCCAGAACAGCACCATCAGGTAAATCACGGCACTCATGTTGCCGACCAGGCAAATGATAGCAGCGATATTAAAACACCCGGTAAAGAGTTGCTCCTCAAACATGGACGCATCGGGGAACGCAGCGGTGCGCACCAGCTGGGCGCACAGATAGGTCACGAGTGACAGAATCAGGCCCATGCCCGTGCTCTGGAAGAAGAATCCCAGATACGGCTTGGGCTCGTCGTCGTGACCGTCATACTCCAGGAAGTAGTTCTTGACGAACGACACCATGCGCGAGGCCGCCAGCAGCACGAGCGGCATGGCGCACATGGGGAACACCACCAGATGCGCGGAGCCGAGCGCCGTTCCCAGCACGGTCGCCATGATGCACGACGCGATGCCCCATACAACAACCCAGTACTGGCGATGCACGAACCAGCTGAGCACGTTCGTCGAGTCGTCGGACGCGCTGTCACCCGAGCCGACACCAGCGATCTGCAGGTCCTCCTGATGCTCCTCGGCGATAACGTCCATGGCGTCGTCGAAGGTTACGATACCCAGGATGTGGCGGTTCTCGTCGCAGACGGGGATAGCGACCAGGTCATACTTGGTCATCTCGTCCGTTACGTCTTCCTGGTCCTCGTCGGGCGACACGTAGACCAGGTCGCGATAGGCCAGCTGACCCAGCGTGGCGTCGCGATCGGCTACGATCAGCGTTCGCAGCGAAAGCACACCGGTCAGCATGCCGCTCGGATCCTCGGTATAGACGTAGTAGACGCTCTCGAAGTCCTCGTCGAGCTCGCGAATCGCCTCGATGGCGTCACCGACCGTTGCCGTGGCAGGCAGGGAGACAAACTCCGAGGTCATGATGCGGCCGGCGGTGTTGTCCTCATACCCCAGCAGGTTACGAATCGCCTTCTCCTCCTTGACGCCCATCAGGCGCAGGAGCTTCTCGGCCTTCTCGTAATCAAGCTCGTCGATCAGGTCGGCAGCGTCGTCCGGGTCCATCATGGCCAGCATCGACGATGCGTCCGTGTCGGACAGGCCCTCGAGTATCTCGGTCATAAGCTCGTCGTCATCGAACTCCGAGATAGCTTCGGCTGCCTGGGCGGTATCGAGCTGCGCAAACACCTGCGCACGTAGGCGCGGGTCGAGCTGCTCGATAATGTCGGCGATGTCGGCAGGGTGCAGCTCGCCGAGCGTCTTGTGCGACACCGAGAGTTGGATGTTTTTAGTCGAGCGGTCGAGCAGGTCCATGTAGGACCAAGCGATGATGTCCTCGCTGAGCGGCTTGCCCAGGTGCTTCATAAAGCCCTCGACGACGTGCTCGAGTGCGGGGCTGATCGCGCGCAGCAGACCGCGGGCACCGACCTCGGCACCCAACAGGCGCAGCTGGTTTTCGCCCGACATGGAAAACTTGATGTCGTTGACGCGCACGACCTTCATGCCCTGCGTGTCGACGATCTGCTTATTGAGCACGTCGCGCGCCAGCAGGAGCTCGGTCGGCTGCAGGTACGAGAAGCGAATATTGGTGGCAGACGTGTTGAGATACACGCCCGTCTCGTCGATACGGTCGACCCATTTGCGCCAGCTGATCATAAACGGCGTCTTGCCGGGGCCGCGGAACGCGAGCGACGTCACGTGCGGAAAAACTTCGCCGGTTGCAATGCCAAAATCGTTGACCACGCCGAGCTTTTCGCCGTCGACGTCCAAGACTGGCAATTTGAGCATCTCACTCAGATAATTCAATGGTGCTCCCCATCATTATTCCTCCGGACGCGGCCGCGCGTGCGGCGTCCGGGGGCTTCTGGATATGTATACGCATGCGCGGGCGGCACGCCGCTCGACGCTTACACCCCGTGCATGCGCAAAAAGCACCTGCATGGGGTCATCGACTGTATGGTCGAGGTTTGGATTTCACCTGTAACCTTTCTCTTGACCCTCATTAACCGCAGTAACTATAGCATCAGCATCGCCCTGCGGCATCGAATTTATGCGCTGCACATTGCAGGCATACCAAACGCTGACGTATCCGTGACATAGCCATTGGGGACGTTCTTAAACGACTACCCAATGACTACTCTGTGGTGTCATCGTCCTCGGCAAGTTGGGGGAACACGGCGTCCTTGGGCATGGTGACCTTCGTCAGCGAGGTGAGCTTTTTGCTCAGCGACGTGTCCGTCTTAACCAGGTCGCTGAGCGTCACGATCTTGTAGCCGTCGGCAATGAGGCCGTCGATAATCTGCGGCAGCGCCTCGAGCGTCTGCTCGGCGCATTCGTCTCTATCGGTGAGCAGCACGATATTGCCCGGCGTCACCGAATCGAGCACCGTTGAGACCTGCTCGTCGGCACCGTTGAGCAGCCAGTCGCCCGAGTCGATATTCCACGAGACCACGGCGGAGACCAGGTCCATCGCATCAATCCAGTTTTGCTCGTCAAAGGCAGCGTAGGGAGCACGCAGCAGCATCGTCTTCACGCCGGTCGCCGACTTAATCGCATCGGTGCCTTTCGTGACCTGCTCGCGTACCGCCTCACGGTCCTGACCCTTGAGCGAATCGTCGCTGTAGCTGTTGGATCCGATTTCGCACCCGGCATCGACAATCGCCTTGGCCGTAGCAGGCGAGGCCTCGGCCGCATCGCCCGACAGGAAGAACGTCGCGGTGACGCCCTTTTCCTTGAGTACCTGCAAAATCTGCTTGGTCGCGCCGCTCGGACCCTCGTCAAACGTCAGCGCCACGTACTTTTTGTTGCCCTTGGGCGCCACGCTGGCGCACGCAACGACGCAATCGGTGACGGGCACAACCTCGCCGCGGTCCTGCGTCTTGCCCGACTGCTCACCAACCCACACCTCGGAGCGGCCCTGGACACCCCACGTCTGCACATACTCTATGGCGCCCGTGCCCTCGACCTTGAGCTTGGGCTCGATAACCGTAGTCTGAATCTCGTGCTTCTCGTAGGTGTTACGGCCATCCTTGACCGTCACCTTCTCGCCGTCCTCAAGTTCGCGGCTTTTCCACTTACCCTGTTTAATGCGCTTGCCGTCCACCTTAACCGACAGCTTTTCGCCGCCATGGCGGGTCAGCACGCTGTCATCGACGGCCAGTAGGTCGCCTGCGTCGTAGGTGTCAGTCAACTCCTGGTCGTCTATGAGATTCTGCAGCGTAGAGCCCACGCGCACCGCGGTCTTCTGGCCGTTGAGTTCCACGTCCACGCTGCGGTTGACGTAGCCCACGACGGCAGCGATAAACAACACGAGTGCGCAACCCACGGCGATGAGCGCATAGGGCAGGCGAGACGAACGACGGGGCGTACGGCTGTTGCCGAGGCGCGCGCTGCGATCGCTAAAGCCGCGGCTATGGTTGAGGTACATCGCGCCGGGCTTACGGTGACGCTTGCGCTGACCGCTGGGCAGCTGCCCCAGATCGCGGCGCGCCGTCGGACGCGCACCCGAACGCCCGTTTAAGTTGGATCCGTTTTGGCGCATGTGCCCTCCCCCATAAACACAGCAAGCCGGAGCAACAGGTCTCCGGCTTGCCTCCCATCATTTGGTACGTCGCTATTTTGTAGCTTTTGACGAGCCTCCGCTCGCCTTTTGGTATTCGTCCTTAAAGGCCTTGAACATACCGCGCGTCTTGCCGAGCTGCTTGCCCAGTGCGCGGCTGCCCTTGTCCACGGCGACCGATCCCTTGTCATCGAGCACCTTGGCGCCCTTTTTGACCTTGTCGCCCACCACGACGCTGGCCTCGGCGGCCTTGGCAGCCGCACCGCCCGAATACCCGAGCGACTTGACCTCGTCCGAGACGACCATCGCGCCGTTCTCGTAGCCGCGCAGCATCGTCGGCGGCACCTGCGTGTCACCAACCAAAACACTCGAAGCAGCGCCGGCGGTCACATAGAATGCCTGCACGATGCCCGAGCGCGGCTTGAACTCAACGTCCGAGCAATAGCCCACGACGTCGCCCGATTCCGTGCGCACGTCCATACCGACCCAGATGATGCAATCGTCCAGGTTGATGTCGAGGCGCTTGGCCGCAGCGGTATCGTAGGTGCCCTTGACGTCGTCAACCGCGATGGCGCCCTCGTAGACACCAATGGCGTCGAGCGCTACGAATCGGTCGGGACGCTCGATCATGCCCGCGATATCGGACTGGCGGACCATAAAGCCGACCACGCGCGTACCGCCCGGGGTAAAGACCGGAAAGTGAATCTTTCCGAGCTTTTTAGGGCTGCGCGGCGTGCCGTCCTTTTTGGTGCGCTTGTCCTCGGCAGGCTTGCGATAGATCTTGGCGCCGACAAAATCCCCGGCGCGCATTATGCCTCGGTCGAGGGCTCCGCAGCCTCGGCATCAGCCTCGACGGCGTTCTCGACCATGACGTCGGCGGCAGGCGTCACGTTGCCACCCGAAATGGCGTCGTTGAGCTGCTCGCGCAGCTGGTCCATGCGCTCGCGGGCCAGGTCGACCTTGGCGCGCAGGTCGTCGGTCTTGGCGTCGACCATCGGGCCAAAGTCATTCACCGCAGCACGGGCCTCCTCGGCGCTGTGCTCGTAGGTGTCGCGCATATTGTCCCAGGCGTCGTTGGCGATATCGGCAGCCATGGCGCGGGTCTCGGCGCCCGAGCGCGGGGCCAGAGCAACACCGATAATAGCGCCGGCAGCGGCACCAAAAAGTGCGCCGGAGACAAAGCTGAAAGTCTTACCCATGATCATTCCTCTCCTGCGGGCACGTCGGTGCCCACCGTTTGAATGCTGTCCATTATACCCGCAGCGCATCACTTGCCGCTCCGCTCATCTGCGTACGGCAAAGGCGCAGGTACGTGATGGTGATAAACGCGTAGGCCTACTCCTGAGGCATAGCCGGCATGGCCACCGTGGCACCCGGGTCCTCGCCGGCGCCGTCCACGAGTGGCAGGCCGCCCTCATGCGCAGGTCCTGCCGGAACCGTCGCCGCACCGCCAAAGACGGCAGCGGAGGCCTCGTGGTTCTCGGCAACCGCGCCCTCGGTATCAATCGCCACCTGGGGCTCGTCGTCAAAGTTGGGGACGCCCTGGGGCTCGGTGGGAACGGGCTCGGCGGTCGCATCGGCAACGGGCTCGGCGTCGACCGGCACATCGCCCTCGTCAGCGCCCTCGTCCTCGGCAGCATCTTCGCCGTTCGCAGCAGCGACGGCCTCGTGAGGATCCTTGCCCTCGGCCTCGGCGCGCATGCCCAGCACCAGGTTGCGCAGGCCCGCGACCGTGCCTTCCACGTCGGGGGCAGGCTGGTCGGCGTGCAGGTACGCCCAGTCCATCATAAAGGTGGCCGACGACAGCGCACCGATGGCCAGTGCGTCGTCGGGGCACGAAAGCTCGACCTCAAAGACACGCTCGTCATGCTCGCTTACGCGCGTGCGGCCGCACGAGATGCTACCGGCAAGACCGGTCTCGTTCATGAGCTCGACCGTCACGTGCTCCAGCAGGTGGCAGAGCTCGGTCTGACCCATGCAGTCCTGGAACTCGCGGCCGGAATCGCCCAGGCACAGGTGCTTGGCAATCGCCGGCACCAGGTAGTACACGCGCGCCGTGGCCTCGATATCCTCCGAGGTCATGAGCGGCATGCCGGGGTTCACCAGCACGTGCGCGCAGATCTTGTCCTCGCTGACGGTGACCTTAAGGATGTTGAACAGGCCTGCCATAACTCTCCCCTACTCTTCCTTGTCCTACTCGTCGCCGTCGTGCGGATTCGCGGAACCCGCACCCGACGTCGTCGGCTCGTCTACCGAAGACTCGGAATCCTTCTTATCGGTTTCGGCCGGAGCGATCACGCGAATGAGCGAGATGCGCTGGCCACGCATCGACTGCACTTTAAACTTGTACCCCGCGACCTCAAACACCTCTCCGATGTCGGGCACCGAGTCGCAAAGCTCCAGAATCCAGCCGGCGATGGTCTCATAATCATCGCTTTCCTCAAGCGGCCAACCAAGCTCAATCGCGTCATCGCACGAAAAACGCCCATCAACGAGCCACTCGCGGCGCGAAAGGCGCGTGAGGTACTTGTTGTCGGGGTCGAACTCGTCCTCGATCTCGCCCACGATCTCCTCGACGATGTCCTCGATGGTGATGATGCCGGCCGTGCCGCCGTACTCATCCACGACGACCACGATCTGGTCGTGCGAGGTCTGCATCTCGGACAGCAGCGGCAGGATGTCCTTGGTGTCGGGCACAAAGGTGGCGTCGCGCAAAAAGCCGGCGATGGGCTGGTCGCCCTTGCCGTCGAGCGCGGGCTGGATCAGGTCCTTGATGTGCGCGATGCCCGCGACGTTGTCGGGGTCCTCGTGATAGACGGGGATGCGGCTGAAGCCGGTCTGGCGCATGGTGGATAGCACGCTGGTGACCGTCTCGTCGTCCTCGCACATGGTGGTGTCCACGCGCGGCACCATGACCTCGCGGGCAACGGTGTCGCCCAGGTCGAAGATCTCGTGGATCATGCGCTTTTCCTCGTCGAGCAGGTCGTCCTGCTCCGAGACCATGTACTTGATCTCTTCTTCCGAGACGTTCTGACGGTCGTCGGCACTCTTGATACGCAAGATGCGGGCCAGGCCATCGGAGCAAGCGCCAGTCAGCCACACGAGCGGACGGGCGATCTTCTGGAACACGGAAAGCGGGCCCACGACCTGCTTGGACACGCCCTCGGCATTGGCCAGGCCGATGCGCTTGGGGACGAGCTCGCCGATCACGATGGATACGAAGGCGACCGCGACGGTGATGATGACCGGCGCCAGGCCGCGCGCGATGGCGGAGAGCGGCGCGATGCCAAAGCTCATGAGCCACGTGGCGAGCGGGTCGGACAGGCTCGTCGAGGCAACGGCGGACGAGGCGAAGCCCACGAGCGTGATGGCGACCTGGATGGTGGCGAGCAGCTGGTCGGAGTCGGCAGCCAGCTTAATGGCACGCTCGGCGCGCTTGTCGCCTTCCTCGGCCTCATGCTCCAGCACGGCGCGCTTGGCCGTGGTGAGCGCCATCTCGGACATAGAGAAGTAGCCGTTGATGAGGGTCAAAACGAGGGTGGTGATAAGGGAGATGGTTATGTCCATCGGGAGTTTCTCGAACCTCCAAGATTCGGGACGTTGGGTAGTAAGCGTAGGTGACGGATAGGGCAGTTGCGCCCGGCGGCCGCTTGGATGGGTCCGCGGGCACAGGAGCGATCGCTAGATTACGAAGAGGATCACCGCCATGAACTGGAAGATACTGCCGGCGAGCACCCACAAGTGAAACACACTGTGCAGGTAACGCACGTTTTTGGCGATGTAGAACGGCACGCCCACGGTGTAGCACACGCCGCCGACAGCGAGCAGAGCAAGTGCCACGGGGTTGAGCAGCGACACGAGCTCGGGCAGCTTAAAGACGACGAGCCAGCCCATCAGCAGGTAGACCAGGCCGCTTACCCAGTGCGGCTGGCGCTCGCGCATAAAGCATTCGAGGGCAATGCCGATAATGGCGATGGCCCATACGGCAAAGAACAGCGCAGGGCCGCCGTCGTTTGCGAGCGTGATGAGGCAAAACGGCGTATAGCTACCGGCAATGAGCAGGTAGATGCAGCTGTGGTCGATGATGCGAAACACGCGCTTGGCGCGCGCGGGCTGAATCGCGTGGTAGAGCGTAGAGGCTAGGTATTCGAGGATAATGCTGACACCATAGACAATCGCCGCGGCCATGTGGGCCGGGCCTCCGCCGCGCAAGGCAGCGAATACGATCAGGAGCACCAGGCCCGCGATACCCAGCAGGCAGCCAACACCATGGGTGACGGAGTTCATGATCTCCTCGCCCACCGTGTAGTGTGGAACGGCCGCGGTCTTGGGTCGCGGCTTAGAACTGTCGCTCGAATCGGACATGCCGGTTACATCCTCCAACGTAAAGAGTTCTCAACACTATATCAAAGCGTCTGGGTGCGTGCGAAATTTGCACCATACGTGACCCTTTGTTTACCCATTCTTTGCCTGTTGACGTATCAACGGTGAACGTCCATAATGCGCTTGCATTAAATGTTGATGTATTAACATCTTATAGGAAAGCTTCTTATGTCTCAAAACGCACGTTCCCATCGAAAGCTTAAGGTAGCCGGTGTTGTTGCGCTGGTGCTCGTTGTCGCGCTGCTGGGGTTTGCCGGCAACTTCTTGTTCGACTTTGCCCTGAATCCCCAAGCGCCCTACACCATGAAGATGATGCAGGACGGCAAGGACGGCAAAAAGGGCGAGCAGATGGATGCCGAGGCAGTCGAGGCGCGGGCATGGTTTAAAGAAAACCGCGAGAGTAGCAGCCTCACCGCAGATGACGGAACCGAACTTGCCGCCTGGTATTTTGCCGCCCCAGAGAGCACGCACAATTACGCTATCTGCCTACACGGATACACCGATGAGCCCATCGGTATGGCCCGATACGCCAAGAGATTCCACGACCGCGGCATGAACGTGCTCGCACCTGCCGCCCGCGCCCACGAGCGTTCCGGCGGTGACTACATCGGCATGGGCTGGCCCGAGCGACTCGATGTCGTCGCGTGGATCGGGCGGATCGTTGCGGCCGATCCCAAGGCGCGCATCCTGGTCTTTGGCGAGTCGATGGGCGCGGCGACGGCCATGAATGTCGCGGGGGAATCTCTGCCCGCAAATGTGAAATGCATTATCGAGGACTGCGGCTACACGAGCGTCTGGGACGAGTTTTCTCTGCAGCTCAAGGACGTGTTCGGCCTGCCCAGCTTTCCCTTGCTCGATGTAGCAAACTTGGTGTGCAACGTGCGCGCGGGCTACGACTTCCATAAGGCAAGCAGCGTGGATCAACTCAAACGTGCAACAGTTCCCATGCTTTTTATCCACGGTGACCAAGACACCTTTGTACCGTACAGCATGCTCGACCAAAACTACGAGGCGTGCGCCAGCAAGGTTAAACAGAAGCTCACTATCCACGGCGCCACCCACGCCAAGAGCGCGCAAGTCGACCCCGAGCTCTACTGGAATACGGTCGACGACTTCCTCGACGAGTATTTTTAGGCAAATAGTACGGTTTACTGGTCTATCTGACCCCTAGCACTTCCGAAAATCCGCCCGCGAGCGCTGTGCTCGCGGGCGGATTTTGCTTGAATTAAGCCACGAATGCGCTTGATATGTCCAATAACTAGGTGCTATTTGACCTCGATGAGCTCGTACTTGCTCGTGCCCAGGCCGATCTTCTCGGCATGCGCGATGCACGCGCGCCAGTCGGTGTCGGGATGCGTGATGCAGAAGGGATCCTTGGCCTGCTCGCCCTCCAAATGCTCGTGGTTATGCTCCATCTTGGCCGCGCTGTCGGTAAGCTCGGTGTTAGGCAGCGGCTCGGACGCCAGGACGGCATCGGCGCAGGCCTGGTCGATGGCGACCGGGTCGAAGCTCGCGAACATGCCGATGTCGTTGACGATGGGCGTGTCATTCTCGGGATGGCAGTCGCAGTTGGGGCTGATGTCCATGGCGAGCGAGATATGGAAGCTGGGGCGATCCTGGACAACGGCCTTCGTATACTCGGCGATCTTGTAGTTGAGTACGTCGGCCGCGGCGTCATAGTCGGGCTTGATGCAGTCCTGGTTGCACGCCGCAATGCAGCGTCCGCAGCCCACGCAGCGATCGTGGTCGATGGTAGCCACGTGAACCGTGCGGGTGCTGCCGTTGGCAAGCTCGCGCTCACGCGTACCGTCAAACGTGATGGCGCTGTGCGCGCAAATCTTCTCGCAGGCACGGCAACCTACGCAGTTGGTAGTATCGACGCTCGGCTTGCCGGCGGCATGCTGCTCCATCTTGCCGGCACGGCTGCCGCCTCCCATGCCCAGGTTCTTCATGGCGCCGCCAAAGCCCGCCTGCTCATGACCCTTAAAGTGCGTAAGGCTGATCACGATGTCGGCATCCATGAGTGCCTGGCCGATCTTTGCCTCGCGCACGTACTCGCCGCCCTCGACCGGAACGAGTGCCTCGTCGGTGCCCTTGAGGCCGTCTGCGATGATGATCTGGCAGCCCGTGGCATACGGGGTAAAGCCGTTCTGGTAGGCGGTGTCGATGTGCTCGAGCGCGTTTTTGCGGCTACCGACATAGAGCGTGTTGCAGTCGGTGAGGAAGGGCTTGCCGCCCAGCTCCTTGACGACATCCGCGACGGCGCGGGCGTAGTTGGGGCGCAAAAAGCTCAGATTGCCCAGCTCGCCAAAGTGAATCTTGATGGCGACGAACTTGTTCTCAAAGTCGATCTGCTCGATACCGGCGCGGCGAATGAGGCGCTTGAGTTTGTCGAGCTGGCTCTCGCGAGCATGCGTGCGCAGGTTGGTGAAGTACACCTTAGCGGGTGCTGCGGGTGCAGTTGCGGTCATATATCTATCCCCTCGGTCTATATGGCGTTACAGACATAGAGGATGGTACCCGTTGAAGTGGGGTTGAAGTCAAGCGCAACGCCGAGTCGCTAGGCACTCATTGGGGACAGACTTAAATGAGTGCTTGCCGCCCGGCCAGCGAGCCGGCGATCCGGCAAAGACTGTCCCCAACGACTAGTCGTTTAAGAACGTCGCCAATGACTACTCCTGCACCTTGAGGGCTTCGGCCAGGCTGACGCGCTTGATAGAGCGCGTGTGTAGCAGCGCCACGACCAGGTAGGTCGCAAAGCCGATGCCGACGCATGCAGCCATGGACCAAGCGGGCACGTAGATCTCGATATTGCCGTTGTAGGCGAGCAGCATCGAGCGGAAAATCGCGGTCAGCGAACCAATGATCACGGGCAGGCTCAGCACGAGTGACACCGCCACGCACAGCGTGATCGAGCGGATGTACAGATGCGAGATCTCGCCATCGCGATAGCCAAAGACCTTCATGTAGCTGATCGACCGGGCGCTATGGTCGATAACAGCCTTGGTCAGCAGATACATAAACAGCAGGAAGATAAACACCGCGAGCCCGACCATCATGCCGATCAATTTGCTCATCATGCCGATGAACTGGTCGCCCACGGCGCGCATGTCGTCGGGCGTGGTGTCGCCGGCAAAGTAGCGCGCATCGAGGTCGAGCTTCTCGTCGCTCACATAGCCGTTAAAGTAGGCGGCGTCGTTGCCGAACAGCTCGTTAAAGTCGTCGATGCTCATATAGACATTCATATCCGACTTAGAGCCCCAAACGCAGTCCTTGCCCGCGTACTTAAAGGAATGATTCTCGCCTTCATACTTGTCGTGGAGCGTGACCTTCTGTCCCTCGCTCCAGCCAAACTTATCGAGCAGGCCGCCGCCAAAGACGACGTGTCCGTCGCCGACGTCCAGCCCTTTCCAGTAGCGCGAATCGGGCGAGATGCCGTAGACAGAAATCGTCTCCTCGCCATTACCGTCGCCACGGTCGTACTGCAGCTGGTAAACGGCATATTTCTCGGCCTGCGCGATTGCGCCCGCGCCGTTGTCGGTCGTATTGACCGGGTGAATGTCGTCGTTGTCGGCGTCAATTTTCGAGGCCTTTTCTATCAGATCGATGGCCTCATCGCGGTTGCAGCCGAGAGCATCGGCAAGATCGTCAAGGCGCGCGTAGAGCGCATCCTTCTTGTCCTGGACCTTGGCAAGCGCATCCTGCGCTGCGGTCAGGCTCTCGGCAGACGGAGATGCGGTCGCGGCATCGGCTGCCGTCTGCGCCGCATCGGCCGCGCCGTCAAGCTCGTCATCGGCATCTTGGGCGGCAGAAAGCAGCACGCCGTCAACCGACTGCAAGCGCTCGAGTGCCGACCACTGCTCGCGCTCCTCGGCAGTGCCCTCGAGCTCCAGCGGCGCCTTGAGCGTGTACTGGTGCTCGGCGACCAGGCTCGTCTCCAGGTTGTCCGCGTAGTGCGTCATCGTGGGCAGAATCGCCAGGCCAAAGAGCAGCAGCAGCGAGGCAAACGCAATGCCCACGAAGAGCGTGGCGAAGTTGCCCAGGTTGCGCAGGAAGACGCGCAGGCGAAAGCGCGAGACAAAGCCCATGCGTTCCGGCAGCTGCAGACCGCGCTTGGTACCCGACTTGCCACTCGCCTCGTGACGAAGGAACTGCAGCGGCGTCTTGCCCATTTTGCGGAGCAGACCCACCAGCGTGATGAGGATGAGCGCGGCGGCGGGGACCACAGCGCACTTCACAAAGATCTCCCAGCTCCAGTACACCTGGAAGGGTGGCAGGCTGTACGAACCGTAGTAGAGACCGCGCATGGGCTCGGTAAAGAACGCAACGCCGAGCGCAGTGCCCAAAAGCGCCGCGACCACGCCCACGATGACGGGAAGTGCCAGGTAGTGCAACACGATCTCGCGGCGGCGATAGCCACTGGCGAGCAGCGTGCCGATGATGGCGCTCTCCTCCTCGATGGTGGCGTCGGTGAGCACCACAAAGACAAACGCCATGATCACGATGATGATGTCGAGCAACGTCATCCACATCATGGAGTCGCCGTCCACGTCGTCGCGCGCATAGCCAATGCCCTGATTGGAATCGGCATCGATCAGATCGTCCACGCGCGCATCGGCATCGGTCAGCGCCTCGACCATATCCTGCTCCGCATCGATGCGATCCGCGGTGGGGAGGTCGCGATCGGTAAAGGTAAAGGAGTAGGTGTAGGCAGGCGCGCCGCCGGCGTCCTCAAGCGCGGCAAAGCCGGCGTCGGTGACCTCGGCCACGCCGTACGTGATGGTGTTCACCGTAAAGTCCGAATTGTCGAGGAACAGCGCCTGGCTATCGGGCTGGGTCATGATGCCGCAGATGGTGTAGGTGCGGCCCTCAAGCTCGACCTTATCACCCACGGCGAGGTCGTTGTTGGTGGCGAAGACACGGTCGATTGCCACCTCATCGTCCGTCTTGGGCTGCCTGCCTTCGCAGTAGGACGCAATGTCAACCTTGGTGCGATGCGCGTAGGTGCGCAGGGTGCGCTTGGTGCCGTCGTCGCCAGCCGCCTTTTTGATGATGGCGTCGATAGAGAAGTTCTTGTAGAACGTAGCGCCGCCGACGTCCTCAGCCGCGTCTTCGGCAGCCTTGAGCTGATCTTTGGTGGCCTCGAAGGAGGTAGTCACGCGGCCGTCCTCGATCGTATATGCATCGCGCATGTCGTCAATGAGGCAACCGATGGAATGCGCCGCGAGCAAAAAGCCCGAGGTAAGGGCGATGCTTCCGCACATAAGCAAAAAGATGCCCAGGTACTTGCCGATATTGCGGCGCAGCTCGCGCGGGAGACGTTTTGCGAGAGGTGTCATGGCGCCGCCTACCAATCGAGCTCGGCGGCCGCGACGGGCGACTCGTTGAGCTCATCCTCGACGATGCGCCCGTCGCGCAGGCGCAGCACGCGATTTGCCATGCGCGCGATGGCGGCATTGTGGGTGACAATGATGATGGTGCAGCCGTAGGTGCGGTTGACATCCTCCATGAGCCGCAAGATTTCCTTGGATGTCTTGTAGTCGAGCGCGCCCGTGGGCTCATCGCACAGCAGCAGGCCCGGATTTTTGACGAGCGCACGGCCGATGGCGCAGCGCTGCTGCTGGCCACCTGAGACCTGGCGCGGAAACTTGTTGCGGTGCTCGTAGAGGCCCAGCGAGCGCAGCAGATCGTCGACATTGAGCGGGTTTTTGGACAGGTGCGCCGTGACCTCGATGTTTTCCTTGATGGTAAGGTCGGGCACCAGGTTGTAGAACTGGAAGACAAAGCCCAGCTCGCGGCGTCGGTACTCGCCCAGATCGGCGGGCTTGAGCGCCGTGAGATCGCAGCCGTCCACCATGATGGAGCCGCCGTCGGCATCCTCCAGGCCGCCGATCAGGTTGAGAAAGGTCGACTTGCCCGAGCCCGAGGGCCCCAGCATGACGCAGATCTCGCCGCGGTTGATGGACGTGTCGATGCCGTCGAGCACCGTCAGGCATGCATCACCGTCGCCATAGTGTTTCTTGAGTCCGTTGACCTGGACGTAGGCACGCTTTGTCGCCATGCTATCCCCCGTTGTTAGCCTTCTGCTACTTTTCAAAGGTAATAGTAAACCCGGGTGAACTATTTTTAAGCGACAGGCGCAATTTTTTCCAAACCAGTCATTGGGCACTCATTGGGGACAGACTTATATGACTGAAACCACTCATTTAAGTCTGTCCCCAATGAGTGCCGGGACTGTCCCCAAGTGCCAGCAGGAAAGGAACGTCCCCAAGTGACGGGTTACGGCTAGGCGTGGGATTTGGCGTGTGCGAGGGCTAGGCCTACGGCGGCGATGGCGGCGGCGAAGAGCACGGTGACGCCCAGGTCACAGACGATGTCGCCCAACACGGCAGACGTCAGGTCCGAGGCAAGCGCCTTGCCGATTGCGTCGTTCACCCAATACGTCGGCACAAAGTGCGCCACCGTCTGCACGGCCGAGCCCATGAGCGACAGCGGCATCCAGGCGCCGCCCAAAAACGTCATGAGCATGCCGAGCAGGTTGCCCACACCGTTGAGCAGCTCCTCGCGCGCGCCCAGGCTCGACAGCGTAAAGCCAACGGCCAGCGGCGTGCACGCCAGGGCAAACGTTGCCGCCAGCGCCAGGCACACGCGGCCCACGCCGACCTCGGCAACCGCGCCGGCAAAGCCCACGACGCCCATCATGCTCGACACAAGCCAGATGCAAACGGTGAGCACGGCGGCGGCCGCGAACACAGCGAGCGAACGCTGGCGCTCAGAGACCGGGCTGGCATCCATGCGGCGCACGCGCTCGGGCTCGTTCATGCCCGAAAACACCAGTCCCACCGACACGATGACCGACGAGATGATCGCGTACGCGCCAAAGTTGAAGTACGACTCGAGCGTGGTAGCAGCAGTCGAGTCGACCTTGACCTGCTCGATCTGGACCTCCGCGCGCTTTGCGGCCGCGTGCTCGGCGGCCCTTGCGACGTCACCGTTGGAGGCAGCGGGTTCAAGCGCCGCCGCAGCGCCCGCGAGCGAGATCCAGCGCGAGGCCTCGGCGGACGAAAGCGCCGCCGCCATGGTGCCGGAGCCATAGGTCACGTCGAGCTTGGGCAGGGCCTCCCCCGCACGGGCGGCTGCAACAAGATCGTCCTCAAGCCCCTCCGGGATAAAGAACACGCAATCGGCACTGCCCTTGGCGCTGTTGCTCTTGGAGAGCGCGTCGGCAAGGTCGTATGTGTCGTCGCCGACGCCCGTGACCAGGTCAAAGCGTGAGCCCAGGTGCTTGGTAAGCGCCCGCGAAAGGTCGCTATTGTCGCGGTCGACCACGATCACGTTGGTGTCGTAGGGCTTGTACTCGGTAAGCTGCGACGAGTTCCAGCTCACCGAAGCCGCGATGAATACGCCCATGAGCGAGATGAACACCGTATAGATGAGCAGGTAGAACGGGTGCGCCAGCGCCATGCGAAGCGCGGTCTTAAAGGTGCTCATAGCGGCTCCTTCCAAAGATCAGCGTAGCGGCGGCGACAAACACCAGGGCCATCAGGACGAGCGCGCCGGCGCGAACAG
>CAUCNB010000003.1:0-89660 GCA_958444075.1 uncultured Collinsella sp.
GAACTGTGCCTCCCGGTGTGAACGCCGCGCTCCCGTTCCCTTTTACTTGTAAGGAGAAAAACATGAGCAAGACCGTCGTGTCTTCCGATAACGCACCCGCAGCCATCGGCCCGTATTCCCCCGGTATCCAGACTGGCAACATGGTGTTTCTGTCCGGCCAGCTGGGCATCGATCCCGCGACCGGCAAGCTGCCCGAGGGTGTCGAGGCCCAGGCCAAGCAGTCCCTCGCCAACGTCGAGGCTCTGCTGACCGCTGCCGGCGCCACGTTTGCCGATGTCGTCAAGACCACGGTCTACCTGGCCGACATCGCCGACTTTGCCGCCGTGAACGAGATTTACGCCTCCAAGTTCGAGGCTCCGTTCCCCGCGCGCAGCGCTTTCCAGGTTGCCGCCCTTCCGGCTGGCGGTCTGGTCGAGATCGAGGTTGTCGCCGCTCTCTAAGGTGTTGGTAACAACTAAACATGACATGCAAAAAGACCCTGCAGCGCGTGCGAGCTGCAGGGTCTTTTGTCAAGCGATGCGACAAAAATGATCCGTTTCCCTTCGTCCCCAAGGGATCACGTTTAGCCTTCCTTGCGGACTTTTTGCAGGTAGCGGTATACGCTGGGCTCCGAAATGCCCAGCGCGGTGGCGGCGCAGGCCACAGCGCCCTTGAGCATGAACACCCCGTTGCCGTTGAGGTGGCGAATGACGTCCACGCGGTCGCTCTGACCAAGCGACGCTACATCCAGCCCGCGCGCGCTCAGCAACTCGGCAATGCTGCGGTCGATGAGCTCCTGTGTGGACTCCGAAAGACTTTCGACCTCGATAGGGGCGGGCTCCGTGCGCGTCGGCGCCGCGTCGAAGCATGCCATGAGTTGTTGCGCCATGGTGTTGATGGAGCGTACGGTCGAGAGGTCGGTGTTGACGCAGAGCATACCGACGATCTCGTCATCCTCGCGGATAAAGAACGTCGCGGACTCCAACGTCTTGCCGCCGGCACCGCGCCCCTCGTAGCCCGTAATAAACGGCAGGTCGCGATACTTGGGGTCGTGCATGATCTTGAGCGCCAGATCGGTGGCGGGACCGCCGATCTTACGGCCGCTCACGATGCCGTTGCGAATATCGACGATGGCGTGGTCGGGATCCGAGAAATCGTGCAGCACGATTTCGCTGTTCTTACCGAGTATCTGCTCCAGGAAATCGACCATCGGCAAAAAGCGGCGTACGGTCTCGTTCACGGGCAACTCCTTTGGGTGAAATCGGAAATGTTCATAACAATTTTTTCTCATGGTAACACGGTGTCTATTGACTCGCATATTCGCAGGTACATTGCGTAATACAGACGAACGGTATGATTTTGGCGGTAAACGGTTGACCAAAAGAAAAGTTAGATGTTATTTTGACAAGACACTTTCCTGACCTGCGGAAATTCATTATCTCAGCTGAAGAACAGTCTGATAACAAAAAATTATTATTGAGAATGAGAATCATCTTTAATACGATATGCAACGAAGGCACAACCTCAACCCCGCACTGCGTCACAATAGAGCGTTAGATGCGAAAACAACTATTTCGAGGATTGGTGGTCAAATGACCCAGGAGACGGTTACGAACGGCACTGAAGCCCTGTTCACTCGCGAAGGCATGCCTCCCGTTAAGGAAATGATCCCGTGTGCCCTTCAGCACGTACTGGCATCGTTTGCCGGCATCATTACCCCGGCGGTCATCATGGCCGGCGTCTACGGCTTTAATAGCCAGCAGAGCACCGACATCATCCAGGTCGCGCTCATTCTTTCGGCGATCGATACGGCCCTTCAGGCCTTCGCTCCCTTCCGTCGCATCGGCGGCGGCCTGCCCATCGTCATGGGCGTTTCGTTCGCGTTCCTGCCGGCTCTGCAGGCCATGGGTGCCTCGGGCTTTAGCTTTGGTGCGCTGCTGGGCGGCGAGATCGTCGGCGGCGCCGTCGCGGTCCTCTTTGGTCTGGCCTACAGCAAGATCAAGTGGCTGTTCCCGCCCGTCGTGACCGGTACGGTCATCTTCTCCATCGGCGTTTCGCTGTATCCCACGGCCGTCAAGTATATGGCCGGCGGTATGGGTACGCCGCTGTGGGGCACTCCGCAGGCCTGGTGCGTCGCTCTTATCACCTTCGCCGTGGTCTTTGCGCTCGCCAACTTTGGCAAGGGCACGCTCAAGCTGGGATCCGTGTTCTTTGGCATGATCGTTGGCATGATCGTTTCGATCCCCTTTGGCATGATCGACTTCTCCAGCGTCGCCACCGCTCAGGTCTTCGCCCTTCCCAAGCTCATGCCCTACGCGCTCGAGTTTGATCCCGAAGTCTGCATTACCCTCGCTGTTGTGTTCCCCATGGTTGCCATCCAGGTTATCGGTGACGTCTCCGCCGCCTGCCTGGGCTCCATCGACCGTATGCCCACCGAGCGCGAGCTCTCCGGCGCTATCGTGTCCCAGGGCCTCACCTCTATGGTCGGCGGCCTGCTGGGCGGTCTTCCCACCAGCGCCCTTGGCCAGAACGTGGGCATCATCTGCTCCAACAAGGTCGTCAACAAGTGGGTCTTTGTGATCATCGCAGCCGTCTTTGCCATCGCCGGTCTGTTCCCGCAGCTCTCTGCCGTCCTTTCCGCTATCCCGCAGCCCGTTATCGGCGGCGCGACCGTCGGCGTCTTTGGCACCATCACCATGAACGGCGTGCGCATGTTCACCCGCGAGGGCCTCACGCAGCGCACTACCACCATCGTCGGTACCTCCGTCGTCTTTGGCCTGGGTATCTGGATGGCCAGCGGTTGCCTTGCCGGCGAGGGTATGCCCGCCTGGGTGTCCACCGTCATCGGCTCCAATGCCGTAACCCCCACCGCCATCATGGCCATTGTCCTTAACCTGATCCTTCCGCAGACGCCGGTCGTGGCTCAGCACATCGATGCTGCCAAGGACGCTGCCGTGGATCTGGTCTTGCCCGAGAGCAAGAAGTAACCAATTCGGTGCTATTCGTCGGCGGACGCATCGCCTCGTCCGCCGACGTCATGCGGCGCCAAGCCGCACTTCAAAGGGTTTGTCCCTTTGGTGAAGCGTTGACGGGAGAGGGCCCGTTTCCGGTGTAGGCCGGCGCTTCGCACTCCGCCATGTCAGAGGTGTCAAACCCCGCCTCTGATGTTGAAGGGAGCATCCATGCTTCTGGTCGCTAACGGTTCCGTTTTTACCCGCAACGCTCAGACCCCGTTTATTCCAAACGGTGCGGTCGCCATTGACGGAGATACGATCGTCGAAGTGGGCCCCGAGTGCGAGCTCAAGGCCAAGTACCCGGATGCCGAGTACGTCGACGCCCAGGGCAACCTCATCATGCCTGGACTCATCAATTGCCACACCCACATCTACTCGGGTCTGGCCCGCGGCCTTGCCATTAAGGGCTGCAACCCCACCAACTTCCTGGAGAATCTTGAGCAGCAGTGGTGGAAGATCGATGACAACCTGACGCTCGACGGCACCAAGGCCAGCGCCTATGCCACGATTCTTGACTCCATCCGCGATGGCGTCACCACGATCTTCGATCACCACGCGAGCTTCTGCGAGATCCCAGGCAGCCTCTTTACCATTAAGGATGCAGCTCAGGAGCTGGGCATGCGTTCGTGCCTGTGCTACGAGGTCTCCGACCGCCGCGGTCAGGAAAAATGCGACCAGGCCATTGCCGAGAACGCCGAGTTTGCCCAGTGGGCCGCCAAGGAGCGTCGCGATAACGACAACCACATGATTGCCGCCATGTTTGGCGGTCACGCCACCTTTACGCTGTCGGACGAGACCATGGATAAGATGGCCGAGGCCAACAACGGCCTGACCGGCTTCCACATCCATGTGTGCGAGGGCATGAATGACGTGTGGGACTCCCGCCTCAACCGCGGTGGCATCAGCCCCGTCGAGCGCCTGCTGCAGCACAATCTGCTGGGTCCCGACACCATGCTCGGCCACTGCATCCACGTGACGCCCGCCGAGATGGATATCGTCAAGGAGTCCGGTACCTGGCTCGTCAACAACCCCGAATCCAATATGGGCAACGCCGTGGGCTGCGCCCCCGTGCTCGAGTTCTTCCGCCGCGGCATCCCCGTGTGCATGGGCACCGACGCCTACACCCACGATATGCTCGAGAGCCTTAAGGTCTTCCTGATCATTCAGCGACACAACGCCGCCATGCCCAACGTGGGCTGGTGCGAGGCCATGACCATGCTGTTCGAGAACAACGCCAAGATGGCGAGCAAGTACTTCGATCGCAAGCTCGGCGTGCTCGAGGCCGGCGCTGCCGCCGATGTCATCGTCATGGACTACAAGCCCTTTACGCCGCTGAGCGAGGAGAATATCGACGGCCACATGCTCTTTGGCATGATGGGCAAAAACTGCCGCACCACCATCATCAACGGCCGCGTCCTGTACAAGGATCGCGAGTTCGTTGGCATTGATGAGGACAAGATCAACGCGTGGACCATGGCCGAGTCCAAGAAGCTCTGGAGCACGCTCAACGATCGAACCTACTAATTCACAAGTAGATTCGCGCGCGTCGGATGTTTCGCCGCATCCGACGCGCGCATAGGCGGCCTCCGCGGGGTCGCCGGCGCTGTGCTAGCGCTACACCGTATTTGCGCCCGCCGCGCGGTCTCGCCGGGCGTTACAGAGAGGAGCTCATTATGAGCGACATCATGAGGCCGATCCCGTTTTCGCAGCTGATGAACTGGATCATCGAGGAGCACAAGACCCAGGACGCCATCTTTGGCGTGCGCAAGATGGTCACGACCAACCAGGAGGGTGCGCTTCCCATTTTTGACGAGCGCATCGAGACTCCGTTTGGCCCGGCCGCCGGTCCCAACACGCAGCTTGCCCAGAACATCGTGGCCTCTTATGTGGCCGGTTCCCGCTTCTTTGAGCTTAAGACCATTCAGGTTATGGACGGCGAGGAGCTCTCCAAGTGCGTCAACAAGCCCTGTATCGTGGCGCAGGACGAGTGCTACAACTGCGAGTGGTCGACCGAGCTCGAGGTTCCGCAGGCCTTTGCCGAGTACGTGAAGGCATGGTTCGCCTGCCACCTGATCGCTCGCGAGTATGGTCTGGGCAGCCCGGACGGCTTTGTCTTCAACATGTCCGTGGGTTATGACCTGGAGGGCATTAAGAGCCCCAAGGTCGATGCGTACATTGAGGGCATGAAGGACGCCAGCGGCTCCGAGGTTTGGAACGAGTGCCGCACGTGGGCGCTCGCTAACCTGGACAAGTTTGAGCATGTCGATGCCGCATTTGTCGAGTCCATCCCGGCGCGCGTCTCCAACTCCATCACCGAGTCCACGCTGCATGGCTGCCCGCCGGCGGAGATCGAGCGCATCGCGACCTATCTGATCACCGAGAAGGGCCTCAACACCTACATCAAGTGCAACCCCACGCTGCTGGGCTATGAGTTTGCCCGCCAGCGCCTGAACGAGCTGGGCTTTGACTACATCGTCTTCGACGATACACACTTCCGCGAGGACCTGCAGTGGGCCGACGCCGTGCCCATGTTCGAGCGCCTGATTGCCCTGTGCGCCGAGCGCGGCCTGGAGTTTGGCGTCAAGCTGACCAACACGTTCCCCGTCGACGTGACGAGGAACGAGCTGCCCTCCACCGAGATGTACATGTCGGGCCGTTCGCTGTTCTCGCTGACCATCGAGGCCGCCCGTCGCATTACCGAGCAGTTCGATGGCAAGCTGCGCATCAGCTACTCCGGCGGTGCCACGGTCTACAACATCCGCGCCCTGTATGACGCCGGCATTTGGCCCGTTACCTTGGCGACTGACGTGCTCAAGCCCGGTGGCTACGAGCGCTTTAGCCAGATGGCCGGCGAGTTTACCGATCTGGATGGCAAGCCGTTCGCGGGCGTTTCGCTCGAGGCCGTGACGGCGATCCAGACCGACTCGCTCACCAACCCGCTCTACAAGAAGCCGCTGCGTCCGCTGCCCGACCGCAAGGTCGCCGGCAAGAGCCCGCTTTCTGACTGCTTTACCACGCCTTGCCGTACGAGCTGCCCCATCCAGCAGGATATTCCCGCCTACCTGGCGGCTGTTGACGAGGGGCGCTACGAGGACGCACTCAACATCATCATCGAGCGCAACGCCCTGCCGTTTATCACCGGCACCATCTGCCCGCATCCCTGCGGCCGTGCCTGCGAGCGTGCGTTCTACGAGCCCGAGGGCGCCCAGATCCGCGCTAGCAAGCTCAAGGCCGCCCGCGAGGCCATGACCGCCGTGCTGCCCAAGCTGCGCGCCCAGGCCATCGCCAACGACGGCGAGCGCAACGTTGCCGTTATCGGCGGCGGCCCGGCCGGTCTGGCGACGGCGTTCTTCCTGACGCGCGCCGGCGTGCCCGTCACCATCTTTGAGGCCCGCGACTCGCTCGGCGGCGTAGTCCGTCACGTGATCCCCGAGTTCCGTATCGCCAGCGACGATATCTCCCACGATGCCGAGCTCTGCCTGGCCTTTGGCGCCAAGGTTCAGCTCAACGCCCGCGTGGAGTCCATTGACGAGCTCAAGGCCCAGGGCTTTACCGACGTGGTCGTGGCCACCGGTGCCTGGATGCCCGGCTCTGCGGGCCTGGGCGAGGGTGCCGAGCTCGACGTGCTGGAGTTCCTCGAGGCCGCCAAGAAGGGCGAGAAGCTCGAGCTGGGCGAGGACGTCGTGGTCATTGGCGCCGGCAACACCGCCATGGACGCCGCCCGCGTGGCCAAGCGCCTGGCTGGCGTGAAGAACGTGCGCCTGGTGTATCGCCGTACCAAGAAGCAGATGCCCGCCGACGAGGAAGAGCTCGATCTTGCTCTTGCCGACGGCGTTGAGTTCTGCGAGCTGCTGGCGCCCAAGGCACTCAACGGCGCCGTGCTGACCTGCGACGTTATGGAGCTTGGCGAGCCGGATGCAAGCGGCCGTCGCAGTCCTGTCGCCACGGGCGAGACCGTCGAGCTTTCCGCCACCACGGTGATCTGCGCCGTGGGCGAGGGCATCGATGCCAGCCTGTACGATGACGCGGGCGTCGAGCACGACCGTCGCGGCCGCCTTGCCGCCACCTCCACCGGCGTCGAGGGCGTCTGGGCTGCGGGCGACTGCCGCCGCGGTCCTGCCACCGTGGTCGAGGCTATTGCCGACGCCGCCGAGGTCGCCCGTGCCATCGCCGGCGTGGACTTTAACAAGTACGCCGACTGCAACGAGCAGGCCGGTCGCGAGGACACCTGCTACGAGCGCAAGGGGACGCTCTGCCGCGACAAGCGCAACTGCACCAAGACCCGCTGCCTGGGCTGCGGTTCGGTGTGCGAGGTCTGCTGCGACGTGTGCCCCAACCGCGCCAACGTTGCCATTAAGGTGCCGGGCCTGGCCAAGCATCAGGTGGTACATGTCGATGGCATGTGCAACGAGTGCGGCAACTGCGCCGTGTTCTGCCCCTACCAGGAGGGTCGTCCCTACAAGGACAAGCTCACCCTGTTCTGGAGCGAGCAGGACATGGAGAACTCCGAGAACGAGGGCTTCCTGGCTGTGGACGAGGACCACTTTAAGGTCCGCGTCGCCGGCACGGTCCGCACCGTCTCGGTCGATGCCGTCAATACCGGTCTGCCCGAGGCCGTCCGCCTGACCATCAAGGCCGTGCGCGACAGCTATTCGTACCTCCTTAAGAAATAGGCGAGTCTCTTATGGCCAAATCCATTCAACATAACGTGGCCTACGTTGCCTGCGGAAGCGGTTGCGCCTCCGCAGGCGGCGACGCCCACTGCAGCGAAGGCTGCATTGGCTGTGGCGCCTGCGTCACAGCCTGCCCCCACGGCGCCATCGCACTGGTCGACGGCGTCGCCCGCGTGGACCGCTCCAAGTGCACGGGCTGCGGCCTGTGCGGCATGGCGTGCCCGCAGCGCGTGATTGCCTTTGTTCCCGGCTACCAGAACATCCTGGTGCGCTGCAACAACACCGATAAGGGCGCCATCGCCCGCAAGATTTGCGACACGAGCTGCATCGGTTGCGGCATGTGCGCCAAAAAGTGCCCTGCCGGCGCTATCCGCATCGAGGACAACTGTGCCCACATCGACGGTGCGGACTGCCTGTCGTGCGGCATGTGCGCCGTCGTTTGCCCGCATGGCGCCATCCACGACCGCACCGGCATCGCCGCCGGCGTGTAGAGGGGAATCACCATGGCACAGGAATTCACTTTTACCGTTAACGGCGTCGAGCACACGACGACCCAAAACAAACCGCTGCTTCGCTACCTGCGCGACGACCTGCACATCCATTCCGCCAAGGACGGCTGCTCCGAGGGTGCTTGCGGCACCTGCACCATTCATGTGGACGGTGCAGCCGTCAAGGCGTGCGTGCTGACCACCGCCCTTGCCGCCGGCCGCAACATCGTGACTATCGAGGGCCTGCCCGAGGACGTGCGCGAGGCCTTTGTGTACGCCTTTGGCGCCGTGGGCGCCGTGCAGTGCGGTTTTTGCATCCCCGGTATGGTCATGGCGGGTGCGGCGCTGATCGCCGAGGATCCCGAGCCCACCGAGGAGCAGATCAAGTACGCCATCCGCGGCAACGTCTGCCGCTGCACCGGCTACAAGAAGATCATCGAGGGCATTTCGCTGGCAGCTGCGGTGCTCCGCGGCGAAAAGCAGATCGACGAGGACCTGGAGCGCGGCGACGACTACGGCGTGGGCAAGCGCGCCTTCCGTATCGACGTGCGCAAGAAGGTGCTCGGCGAGGGCAAGTATCCCGATGACATCGACGAGCTCGATCAGCCGGGTCTGACCTACGCCAGCGCCGTGCGCTCCAAGTATCCGCGCGCCCGCGTGCTCTCCATCGACACCTCCAAGGCCGAGGCCCTGCCCGGTGTGGTGGGCATCCTGCGCGCCGAGGACGTGCCGGTCAACCAGGTCGGCCACCTTATCCAGGACTGGGACGTCATGATCGCCCAGGGCGATATCACCCGCTGCGTGGGCGATGCCATCGTGCTGGTGGTTGCCGAGGACGAGGCGACGCTCGAGAAGGCCAAGAAGCTCGTAAAGATCGATTACGAGCCGCTGGAGCCCGTGCGTAACATTGTCGAGGCCAGGGCTGCCGACGCCCCGCGCCTGCACGACAGCTTCTTTGCCTTTGGCAACACGGTGGAGCTCAAGGACAACGTGTGCCAGAGCCGTCACGTGACGCGCGGCGACGCCGCCAAGGCGCTGGCAGAGAGCGCGTTCACCGTGACGCAGCGCTTTACCACGCCCTTTACCGAGCATGCCTTCTTGGAGCCCGAGTGCGCCGTTGCCTTCCCGTACAAGAACGGCGTTAAGGTGCAGTCGACCGACCAGGGTGCCTACGACACGCGCAAAGAGTGTGCCCATATGTTTGGCTGGGATAGCGAACCCGAGCGTGTGGTCGTCGAAACCATGCTCGTGGGTGGCGGCTTTGGCGGCAAGGAGGACGTGTCCATCCAGCACCTGGCCGCGCTCGCCGCATATAAGTTCCAACGTCCTGTGAAGTGCAAGCTCACGCGCGCTGAGTCGCTTGCGTTCCATCCTAAGCGCCATGCCATGGACGGTACCTTTACGCTGGGTTGCGACGCCGAGGGCAACTTTACCGGCCTTGATTGCGAGATCAACTTTGATACCGGCGCCTACGCTTCGCTGTGCGGCCCGGTGCTCGAGCGCGCCTGTACGCACGCCGTTGGCCCCTACAAGTACCAGAACACCGACATTCGCGGCTTTGGCTACTACACCAACAACCCGCCCGCCGGCGCGTACCGCGGCTTTGGCGTTTGCCAGTCCGAGTTTGCGCTCGAGAGCTTGATCGACTTGCTGGCAGAGAAGGTCGGCCTGGACCCGTGGGAGATTCGTTACAGAAACGCCATCGAGCCGGGCGAGGTTTTGCCCAACGGCCAGATTGCCGACTGCTCCACGGCGCTGAAGGAGACGCTGCTTGAGGTCAAGGATGCCTACTATGCGCATCCCGGACACGCCGGTATCGCCTGCGCCATGAAGAACGCCGGCGTGGGCGTGGGCCTGCCCGATGCCGGCCGCTGCAAGATTCGCGTCGAGGATGGCCGCGCCGTGGTCTACGCCGCCACGTCCGACATCGGCCAGGGCTGCAACACGGTCTTTTTGCAGGACGTTGCCGAGGCGTGCGGTCTGCCGCTGAGCTGCATTGCCAATGGCGAGTGCTCCACCGAGAACGCTCCCGACTCCGGCACCACGTCTGGCTCGCGACAGACGGTCGTGACCGGCGAGGCCGTGCGCGGTGCCGCCTTCCTGCTGCGCGATGCCATGCTTGACATCGAGGCCGGCAAGCCTGCACCCGATGTTCCTGTGAGCGCGCATGGTGACGGCGTCAAGATCGAGTACGACGACGGTCGAGCCTATCAGTTGCGCACGCAGGAGCTCGTCGCCGGCCAGGGCATGCATCCTCAGGATCCCGCGGCCGCCATCAAGGCGCTCGAGGGATGCGAGTTTGGCTACGTGTACCTGGAGCCGACTGACAAGCTGGGCGCTGACGTTCCCAACCCCAAGAGCCACATCTGCTACGGTTTTGCCACGCATGTGGTCATTCTGGATGATGACGGTCGCGTGAGCGAGGTCTATGCCGCGCACGATTCCGGCAAGGTGGTCAACCCCATCTCCATCCAGGGTCAGATCGAAGGCGGCGTGCTCATGGGTATGGGCTATGCGCTTACCGAGGACTGGCCGCTCAAGGACTGCGTGCCCCAGGCAAGGTACGGCACGCTCGGGCTGTTCCGTGCGCCCGAGATTCCGGATATCCACGCCATCTACGTGGAGAAGGACGAACTGCTGCCCGTGGCATACGGCGGAAAGGGCATCGGCGAGATTGCAACGATCCCCACGGCGCCCGCCGTGCAGAACGCCTATCGCGCATTCGACGGCAAGCTGCGTCCGGATCTGCCCATGGTGGATACCCCGTACAGCCGCGCCCGTCACCGCGGCTAGGGTAGGGCGCGGACAGCCATTACTGACGAGCTGTTCGCGCTCAACACCAACTGCATATGCTGCGCTTTTGGCCCCAGCTCCATCGCGAGCCGGGGCCTTTTGTTTGGAGCGGAAGCAGCATTCCGGAATTGGCGCTCAGAATGGGACGCGCTTTCCGGTTGGAGCTTCAAACGGAAAGCGCATCCCGGAATCCGCGCCTGGAATGGGACACACGATTGTCCGTGCCCGCATCCCACCATATTCGGGATGCGGGTTTCTGCGCTTTTGTGCATCAGGTAAGCAGCTGCTTTTGGCGGCTCTCCCGGGCTGCGCATCGCTTGGGATGTCGATGCGACCGACCAGAGAATCGGCGCATTGGTCGATCGCATTACAAAAGACAGGTTTATTGAGATTGGTGAACTGACGGCCATGGCGCATACCATTGTGGTTGCCTAGCTTGAAAGCTGAGATGGAAAGTGCTTTCGGACAGGAGGGCAATATCAAGCCCCACGTTCCCTGTGGGAAGTGGGGCTTTCAAGGGCTGCTGGTTAATAGTTATTAGAGGTAGCCGTTCAGCCAATCGGGCATATTGGGATCGTCAATGCTCCACGAATCTTCTTCATGCTCGCTTTCTTCCCAGTTGCTTTCGTCCCCATCGAAGAACTTGCGCCTATTGCACTTGTATTTGACAACCGTGTCGCCCTCACGGCGGTATTCATACCAGTAGTAGTTTTGCTTTCCGTATCCGTTCCATTCTTGAGTTCTGTATATGACCATGGTATCTCCTTTTCGTTTGCGTACGCGGGGCGCACGGTGTATCAGATTTGACTACTGGGCTATGACTTGCGCAATGCGAGTTTTTTGGCGTTAATGCTCGCAAGTTCGTCGGAAGTAAAAACAAACGGGACAACCGCTTCATCCCATTCGATATTTGAGAAGGTATAACCGGCGCGCGTTACTTTGACTGTTTCTTTCCCAAAGAGTTTGCCGACTTCTGTGAGCTTGTAACCCCAGGGCTCTTTTGTCATCATTCCGCTGGAGACGAGACGCTTGTTAACTGCCTGATTCGAAAGAAGCAAGTCATGTCCGAGTCCCGTTGCGGTCTTCTTGACTCCGGTAAGGTTGACCACTGGCAAGGAGGTCTTTTCCGCCGCCTTAGCAATCGTGGCAACACCTTTGTCTGCGTCGTTGCAAATAGTTTTGAATTTAGGCGTATGGCCCGTTTTCGCGGCAATCGTAATGCTAACGATTGAACTGATTGCCACAAATACACCGATGCCAATCTGGACTTTGTGCTGCTCGAGCCACACGAGGCCTTTGTTCTTTGCGGGCAGATCAGTGTTTTCCGGCTCCAATTTCTGTACACCTCATTTCTTGATTGATTTTGCAAGTTGATATGCAAGAGAGCCCAATGCCGGAATCAATGCTGATGAAGCGGGGATTAGGGCGGCGGTGAGAGCGGTTGCTCCAACTATGGCGCTCTGCTTAGTAGCTGCCTCTTGTTGTGTCCCCTTCTCATCCCCTTCTTTAAGGGCATTTTGCATCTTCTCTAGTTTGGGTGCTACTGGTTGGTCAACGAATAGCTGAATTATTTTGGCCAGATCCTCGTTTCCGCTGACGGCGATTTCGTTGTTGAATACCGCCCTGATGGCGAGATAGTGCATCTTCGTCATCTGCGTTTTACCCGTCTCAAGGCTGCTGACGGTTTGCTTTGTTATGCCTAGTTCGTTCGCAAGCCGTTCGCCACTCCAGCCCGCCGCCTTGCGAATGGTTGACAGGTGAGCTTGGAGCCTGCTGACTAGTTCATCATCCGTTGAAGTCATTTCTGCCTCACATATAGTAAAGAATCCTTATTACTGTCAGATATTATATACCCAGTCAGAAATTTATCAATTACTAAGTGAGTCTTAGTTTATTCGGCTGGCTCCTGAATCTCCTCAGTTTTAAACTGAATTGAAAACGATACCGACGCCGGCGTCTTGTTCTCATGTTTTAAAGGTATGGGCAGGTATTGTTCGACAGACGATGGCCTCGATGCCGATTTCATGCATCCCCTCAGGGGTCATCCGTCCAGGAACCTGTTTTCCATCGTTGCGTGGTCAGCGAGACGCGCAAGGAGCACATCGACCGTATGGGCGGCTGTTATTTCTGCACAGTTGAGAGGGCATTTTGGAAGACGTGTCCATGGCGATCTTGGGAGACGCTAACCGCTTGGATTATAGTGGACGGTCAGTCTTAGAGGCCTATGGGTGGGAGATGTTGTTTCACTTACCAACGACCGGCCGGGGTCTGGCTTAACCAACGTGGAACGTGATTACACCATCTGGTAGCAAGTCGAGTTGCAGATGAGTACGCCCGATCGTGTGGAATAAGGCTTCAGGAGCGCTCCGCCTGTTTACACCCCCGCGATCCCACGTGCAGCGCTCAGCAGCTCGTACTCCCTCTGGCTCCACTGGCGCAGCTCGGCAGTCTCGACGGCGTCGCGGCGCAGGTCCAGAAATACCTCGGCGCCCTCGCAGAAGCACTCACGGACAAAGGCACCGGATCCGTCCGCAACGCACGTGCCGTCTGCAAACAGCTTCCAACTCGACGGCTCGCGCGAGTCGTCTCCGAGCAGTTTGATCTGCAACACATGCGGATTACCGCCGGCGCAGAGCTCTTCCTCGAGCTTCTTCACCGTAAAGCGCATCTGGTGGGAGAGGCCGCTCTTGACCATGGCCGAGGCATAGCCGTTCGGCTCGTCTAGAAGATGCATTCGTTTTGGTTTGGCTGCCAGGTTGTGGAAGTTGCGCTCGCTGCGCACAGAGAAATTGTCCATACGGACTCCTTTCATCGATGTTGGCAGGGCCACCGTGCCTCTTGGCCGGTTGGCGTCGGGATCGTGGAGCCAACTCTCTACCCCGACTCTGGATAAAACGCGCCCGCTCCTTGCGGGCACGATGGAGTCTATCAGCGTGCGCGGACACAAATCAAGCGCCGCCTGCGAAATGATGTGCAGACGGCGCTTGATTTCGCCGGCTGCTGTTAGGCTTAAATCCGAAAAAGTGTCGAAATATCCCGTGTAAAAGTACGGAAAAGTGTCGTAATACACACTTAAAAATCTCGAAAAAGTGTCGAAATGAGCACCTAGCAACCACGGAAAAGTGTATCCTAGTGCTAAAACAGCACGTAATAAGGGGTACGCTTATGCTACAGAGAAAAGCGAAAGCACAGTTTGAATCTTGGCTTGCCTCGTCGCCCAACAAGGCTCTTTTGGTCAAGGGCGCCCGACAGGTAGGAAAGTCATATTTGGTCAACGTCTTTGCAAGCGAATCGTTCGAAAATGTCGTGACGTTCGACCTTATCGCCGACGCGTCCGTGCGCGATTCGTTTTTGGCGGCGAAAAGCGCGGATGACCTGCTTATGCGCATGTCTATTGCTGCAACGCAGCCGATGGTTGCGAACAAGACCGTTGTGGTTATCGACGAGGTGCAGCGATGCCCCAACGTAGTGACGTTTATCAAATACCTGGTCCAGCGCGGCGACTTTCGATACATCCTTACCGGATCGCTCCTTGGTGTTGAGCTCGAGGGCATCGATTCCCTGCCGGTGGGGTATGTCGAGCAGGTCCAGATGTACCCGCTCGACTTTGAGGAGTTTTGCTGGGCAAGCGGCGTTGCTGCCGGAGCGTTTGACATGCTCAGGGGTTGTCTAAAGGACGAAAAGGAGCTCCCCGGCTATCTGTATGACCGCTTGCTCAATCTGTTCCATCAGTATGTGGTGGTGGGGGGCATGCCCGACGCGGTCAATTCCTTCTTGGCGACGCGCAATGTCGACGAGGTTCGAAACATCCATCGCGATCTTCACGCCCTGTATCGCGATGACATCGCAAAGTACGCTCCGCCCGAGCTACGCTTGGTTATTCGCGATATCTATGATCTGATTCCCAGCGAGGCCGGCTCCAAAAACAAGCGATTCAAACTGTCATCGATTAACGGTGTCAAACGTTTTTCGCAGGTGACAGATCATTTTCTCTGGCTATCGGAGGCGGGTGTCGCGCTTCCCGTGTATAACGTAACGGCGCCCGTGGCACCCCTTTTATTGGGGGAGCAACGAAATCTGTTCAAGCTGTTTTACTTGGACACCGGAATGCTCATGTCGTCGTATTCCAAAAGGGTCGCCCAAGGCGTTTTTGATGGGGAGGCGGAAGACGCCTTTGGCATGAACATGGGGGCGGCGTTTGAGGGCTTCGTTGCCCAAGAGCTCAAAGCCCACGGATTCAGATTGCGCTACTTTACGTCTAAAAAAGTCGGCGAGCTCGATTTTGTGGAGGAGACGCTCGATGGGGAGGTCCTTGCCATCGAGGTCAAGTCGGGCAAGAGCTTTAAGTCCCATGCGGCGCTCGACAACGCGCTCGCGACGAAGGGCTACGGAATCGATCGCGCCCTGGTACTTGCGGAATGTAATCTTCACCGCGATGGTGACGTGCTGTATCTGCCCATCTTTATGGCAGGGCTTTTGGAGCCGTAACATGCCGCCGGCTCTTCCGGCCCTCCCTTAACCCTCGCTACTCGTCGTCCCCGTCGTTGGGGTCGCCCTTGAGGGTGTTGATGTCCAGGTACTCGTCATCGTTCTCTTTTTGCTGGGTCTCCGACTCCGCTTGGGTGGGGCCGGAGAACAGCCGGAATCCCTCAAACGCAATGACACCGAGCAGGGCAATGACAATGGCGATAAAGGCAACCTTGACTGCCTGCGGAAATTCCGAAAAACGCAGCGCCTTTTCCTCGGCGTAATAATCGGCGAAGCGCTCTTCGCCCGTGCTTTTGGTATACGCCGGTGCGGACGCGGCCTCCGGGTCATATTCCGGTGCAGGCGTGGCGGCGTACGGATCGTTGAGATAATCGCTCGATGTGGTGCCATAATCCTCGGTCTCGATGCGACCGGCGTCAGCATAGCCATCGGAATAATCGGAATATGCCGCACCGCCCTCATAGCCCGCGGCGCTCGTGTTGGCGGCAAAAAGCGGATTAACTGGAACGTCGAGCGCCGGCATGCCGGTAGAGGTCTCATCCAGATCGGCTGCAGCCCAGGAATCGTAGGCAACCTGATGGGCAACGGGCTCATCGAGCCTTGTGACCGGAGGCTTGCGTGCCGCAGGAACAGGCAACTGCCGGGCGCTGTACATAACGGTGCTGTCGGCCGATTTGCCCTGCGTCGCTGCAGCGAGAAACGCCGCCGTCTCGGACGGGTCGCTTGCGGGGCGGGGAGTGGGCGTGGGCGCCGAAGTGGGTGTGGGCGCAGACGCGGGCGTCGAAACAGGCGACTGCGCAGGAGCCGGCGCAGATGCGGGCTTAGGCGCAAGTGCGGGATTGGGGCTTGACGGGCGAGCCCCGCCGCCCATGAGTTCGTCGGCGGTCCACGGGCGATCATCCATCACGTCGTCAAGGCTCAGCGAAAACAGGTCGTCTTCACCCTCATCGAACATGCGGTGCACATGTCCACCAATTGCCGGAATCAATCCGCGACCGGTGCATGATGCCTTGCTCAACGCCATTCTGTTCCACCCTTTCGAAATACTAATGACATCGATTATATGGAACTTCCCAAGCGGCTCGGTCTTGGATTCGAGCTTTCCAGAACTCGCGCCCAAAAGGGGAGGGGCAATCTAGGCGAGTGCCTACTTGTCGTCGGCCGCCGCCTTGGCCTCATTGAGGTAGCTATAGAAGCTGTACTTGGAGATGCCAAAGAACTCGCAGGCGCGTTCGCTCGACTTGGAAATGAGGAAGGCGCCGCGACGGTCGAGGTAGCCAATGGCACGAATGCGCTCGTCTTTGGTCATGAGTGCCGCGGGCTTGCCCACAAACTGTTCGCACTCGTGCAGCAGGTCCTCGAGCAGGTCGCCGATGTTCTTGGTAATGGGCTCGGGCTCGGTGTAGCCCGTGCCGCCGGTGCCGGTAAAGGCGTCGAGCGAACGCTCAAAAGCCTTCATAAGCGTAATGTCAAAGTTGATGCCCAAAATGCCGACGGGCTTGCCCTCATCGTTGCGGATAAAGATGGTCGAGGACTTGAGCAGCTTGCCATCGGCGGTTTTGGTGAGGTACGGCTCGCGGTCGTGCACGTCGGCGGTGCCCTCGTGCATGGATTCAAGCACAATATGGCTGGGGCCGTCACCCAGTTTGCGCCCGCTGACGTGGCCGTTTTCGATCACTACGATGGAGCGGTCCACGTCCTCGGTCTCCAGGTCGTGGACGACGACTTCGCAGTTGGGGCCAAATTGGAGCGCCAGGCCGTGTGCAAGGCGCTTGTAGAACTCAATCTGTGCGGGGGTCATGGGTGCCTTCCTAAAAATTAGTTTGGGCTCACTGTGCCATAAACCCCACTTGTTCGCAAATAACGAAAGCGTCGCTGTGTTATGTGACCGTTCGGCGGCGAAAAGGTACCGATTACGGCAACAAACAATTTGTTAGGTTTTCCAATCAAAAAGTGTGATAGAACAGTGCTAACAAACTTTTTGTTTGGCATCCACATAAAAGTTCAGCCGTGTGAATGGGATCGGGCTGAAACGCGTATGCGGGGGCCGGCAAGAGAGAACTTAAGGAGTTCACCGTATGGCCGATAAGATCCAGTGGGCGGGCAACACGATGCCCAAGAGCGATGATAAGCACTTGGGAATCATGAGCCTCGACCACGTGAAGAAGGCCCGCGCCTTCCACCAGTCGTTCCCTCAATATACCGTCACTCCGCTTGCCCGCCTGGACGGTCAGGCTGCGCGCCTGGGCCTGTCCAACCTGTGCGTTAAGGACGAGAGCTACCGCTTTGGCCTCAACGCCTTTAAGGTCCTGGGCGGATCGTTTGCCATGGCCAACTACATTGCCGACGAGACCGGCAAGGACGTTGCCGACTGCACCTTCGATTACCTGACCTCCGATCAGCTGGCCGAGGACTTTGGCCAGGCTACCTTCTTTACCGCCACCGACGGCAACCATGGCCGCGGCGTGGCATGGGCTGCCAACAAGCTGGGCCAGAAGGCCGTCGTGCACATGCCCAAGGGTTCCACCAAGCCCCGCTTCGATAACATTGCCGCCGAGGGCGCCACGGTGACCATCGAAGAGGTCAACTACGACGAGTGCGTGCGCATGGCCGCCGCCGAGGCCGACGCCTGTGAGCGCGGCGTCATCGTTCAGGACACCGCCTGGGAGGGCTACGAGAAGATCCCGTCCTGGATCATGGAGGGCTACGGCACCATGGCTTCCGAGGCTGCCGAGCAGCTGCGCGAGATGGCCATCAACCGCCCGACGCACGTCTTTGTCCAGGCTGGCGTAGGCTCGCTCGCCGGCGCCGTGGTGGGCTACTTCACCAACCTGTATCCCGATAACCCGCCCACCTTCGTCGTGGTCGAGTGCGCACCGGCCGCCTGCCTGTACAAGGGCGCTGCCGCCGGCGACGGCGACCCGCGCATCGTGGACGGCGACATGCCCTCCATCATGGCCGGTCTGTGCTGCGGCGAGCCCAACATTCTGGGTTGGGATATCCTGCGCAACCACACCACCGCCTTCGTGTCCTGCCCCGACTGGGTCACCGCTCGCGGCATGCGCACCCTGGGCGCTCCCGAGAAGGGCGACCCGCGCGTTATCTCCGGCGAGTCCGGCGCCGTGACCACCGGTCTGGTCGAGACCCTTATGCTCGATCCCGAGTACGCCGAGCTCAAGGAGCTCATCGGCCTGGACAAGACGAGCTCCGTGCTCTGCTTCTCCACCGAGGGCGACACCGATCCGGATCAGTACCGTCGCATCGTCTGGGAGGGCGAGTATCCGACCTGCTAGCAGACTGACCTGTCCGGAGGCAGCCGGAGGACTTTACTCCCTGCTCGGACAGTCCTGCTCGCACGGAGAGCACATTAAGTGCTCTCCGGCTCGTGCGGAACTCGCGACGGAGCAAAGTCCTCCGTCCGCCTCCTATGGTTACTTGCTTGTGGGGTGCTCAACCTCACGCCGCTTGGCACAAGTGATCTATCTGAAATATCTACCTGTAGGTAAACCCTTGTAGAAAGGTTGACTGTTATGACTAAAGAACTCGATTTTGATGCCATTAAGGCTGCGGCTGAGTCTCATCGTGCTGATATGACTCGCTTCCTGCGCGCTATGATCTCCCATCCCTCTGAGTCCTGCGAGGAGGGTGAGGTTGTCGCTTGCATCAAGGCCGAGATGGAGAGCCTTGGCTATGACGAGGTCAAGGTCGACGGCCTGGGCAACGTTATGGGCTTTATGGGCGAGGGCGACAAGATCATCGCCATCGACTCCCACATCGACACCGTCGGCATCGGCAACATCGAGAACTGGGATGCCGATCCCTATGAGGGCTACGAGACCGACGAGATCATCTACGGCCGCGGCGGCTCCGACCAGGAGGGTGGCATGGCTTCTGCTACCTACGCTGCCAAGATGATGAAGGACATGGGCCTCATCCCCGAGGGCTACAAGATCATGGTCGTCGGCACCGTCCAGGAAGAGGACTGCGACGGCATGTGCTGGCAGTACATCTACAACAAGGACGGCATTAAGCCCGAGTTCGTCATTTCCACCGAGCCCACCGACGGCGGCATCTATCGCGGTCACCGCGGCCGCATGGAGATCCGCGTCGACGTTCACGGCACCTCCTGCCACGGCTCCGCTCCCGACCGCGGCGACAACGCCATCTACAAGATGGCCGACATCATCGCCGACGTCCGCGCCCTCAACAACAACGGCTGTGACGAGTCGACCGACATCAAGGGCCTCGTCAAGATGCTCGACCCCAAGTACAACCCCGAGCACTTCGAGGACGCCCGCTTCCTGGGCCGCGGCACCTGCACCGTCAGCCAGATCTTCTACACCAGCCCCAGCCGTTGCGCCGTGGCTGATTCCTGCGCCATCTCCATCGACCGTCGCATGACCGCCGGTGAGACCTGGGAGTCCTGCCTGGACGAGATTCGCAACCTGCCGGCCGCCAAGAAGTACGGCGACGACGTGAAGGTCTCCATGTACATGTACGACCGTCCGTCCTGGACCGGCGAGGTTTACGAGACCGAGGCTTACTTCCCCACGTGGATCAACAAGGAGACCGCTCCGCACGTCAAGGCCCTCGTCGACGCCCACAAGGCCATGTTCGGTGACGAGCGCATCGGCTGCGAGCCCAGCATGGACAAGCGCACCGGTCGTCCGCTGTGCGACAAGTGGACCTTCTCCACGAACTGCGTTTCCATCCAGGGCCGCTATGGCATCCCCTGCGTCGGCTTCGGCCCGGGTGCCGAGTCTCAGGCTCACGCTCCCAACGAGGTCACCTACAAGGACGACCTGGTCACCGCTGCCGCCATGTATGTGGCTGCCCTGAACCTCTACGATCCGAGCCAGGCCGATGGCGACGCCACCGTGTTCCGCGCCGGTCTGACCAACAACAAGATCGATTAGTCCCATTCCTCGATCTTGTTGAGCCGGGGACAGCTCGTGTCCCCGGCACCCCCTGTTGACTTGGGGCCCGCGGTCGTTATCTCCCATGCTTCCTCAACGGTAGCGGGTCCTCGTCATAGTGCTCTGCATGTTCTAGCCACACGCGCATGCCGGAGCACATCTACTCATTGCGATCGTTTCATCTTTGGAAAGGATATTTACATGGACGCCAAGTTTACCGAGCTCGTCGAGCAGCTGAACGGCCTCGATTTTAAGGGCATGTACGGCAGCGACTTCCTGCACACCTGGGATAAGACCACCGATGAGCTCAAGGCGCTCTACATCGTCGCCGACGCCCTGCGCGAGCTGCGTGAGAACAACGTTTCGTCCAAGATCTTCGACTCGGGCCTGGCCGTCTCCCTGTTCCGCGACAACTCCACCCGTACGCGCTTCTCCTTCTCTAAGGCCGCCAACCTGCTCGGCCTCGAGCTGCAGGACCTGGACGAGAAGAAGTCCCAGATCGCTCACGGCGAGACCGTCCGCGAGACCGCTACCATGATCTCCTTCATGGCCGACGTCATCGGCATCCGCGACGACATGTACATCGGCAAGGGCGACGCCTACATGGCCGAGGTCTCCGAGTCTGTCCAGCAGGCCTACGAGGACGGCGTTCTGGATCACCGTCCCACGCTCATCTCCCTGCAGTCCGACTCCGATCACCCCACGCAGTCCTCTGCCGACATGCTTTACCTCATCAACGAGTTTGGAGGCCTCGAGAACCTCAGGGGCAAGAAGGTTGCCGTTACCTGGGCCTACTCGCCCTCTTACGGCAAGCCGCTGTCCTGCCCGCAGTCGCTGATCAGCCTGCTGCCCCGCTTTGGCATGGACGTCACCCTGGCCCACCCCGAGGGCTACGACCTCATGCCCGAGGTCGTCGAGCGCGCCAAGGGCTATGCCGCCGAGTCCGGCACCACCTTTAAGCAGGTCAACACCATGGCCGAGGCCTTCGAGGGCGCCGACATCGTGATCCCCAAGAGCTGGGCTCCGTTTGCCGCCATGGAGAAGCGTACCAACCTGTACGCGGAGGGCGACGACGCCGGCATCGCAGCGCTCGAGAAGGAGCTGCTCGCTCAGAACGCCACCCATCAGGACTGGTGCTCCACGACCGAGCTCATGGAGAAGACCGCCAACGGCCAGGACACCATCTTTATGCACCCGCTGCCCGCCGACATCTCCGGTGTCTCCTGCGAGCACGGCGAGGTCAACGCCGACGTCTTTGACATGCACCGCGTGGGCATGTACAAGGAGGCCAGCTACAAGCCGTACGCCATCGCAGCCATGATGTTCCTGCAGAAGGTTGCCGATCCCGCCGCTACCCTCAAGGCCCTCGACGAGCGCAACACCGCCCGTTGGTTCCAGGCCTAAAGCTGGGCTGAGAAATGGCTAAGCGTATTGTTGTCGCCCTGGGTGGAAACGCCCTCGGCGCCAACCTTCCCGAGCAGATGGAGGCCGTCAAGACGACTTCCAAGGCTATCGTCGACCTGATCGAGGAGGGCAACGAGGTTGTCGTCGTGCATGGCAACGGTCCCCAGGTGGGTATGATCGCCAACGCGATGGCCGAGCTCACGCGCTCTAACCCTCAGAAGTACGTTCCCTGCCCGCTGTCCGTTTGCGGCGCCATGAGCCAGGGCTACATTGGCTATGACCTGCAAAATGCGCTGCGCGAGGAAATGCTCGACCGCAATATCGACAAGGGTGTCGCCACCGTGCTCACCCAGGTCGAGGTTGCGGCAGACGACCCGGCCTTTGCCGACCCGGTCAAGCCGATCGGTCCGTGGATGAGCGAGGCCGAGGCCAAGGAGCTGGAGGCCGACCGCGGCTACCAGTTCATCCACGACGAGAAGCAGGGCTTCCGTCGCGTGGTGGCTTCGCCCAAGCCCGTGAACATCGTCGAGCTCGACACCATCAAGTCGCTCGTCGAGTCCAACCACGTGGTGATCTCCTGCGGCGGTGGCGGCATTCCCGTCACCAAGGCCCAGGGCAACCACCTTAAGGGCGCTGCCGCCGTCATCGATAAGGACTTTGCGGCCGAGAAGCTCGCCGAGCAGCTCGATGCCGATGCCCTGATTATCCTGACGGCCGTGGAGAAGGTTGCCATTGGCTTTGGCACCGACCACGAGCAGTGGCTCGACACGCTGACCGCGGCTGACGTAAAGCGTCTGTCCGAGGCCAACGAGTTCGGTCGCGGCTCCATGCTGCCCAAGGTCCAGGCCGCCTCGACGTTTGCCGAGAGCAAGCCGGGCCGCACGGCGCTCATCACGCTGCTCGAGAAGGCGCGTGACGGTCTTGCCGGCAAGACCGGTACCACGTTTACCGGCGACGCTGAGTAGGCATATCTGCACCATTGAGGAGGGTGCCCTGCGTCGCGGGGTGCCCTCCTTTGTGCTATGGGGAGCCAAGAGGCGTTCGCTGGAAAACGAGTGCGTGCCTGTTCCGACGGAGTGTGAGCTTGCTATGGTGGGTATAGCAACTATGGTGTCCAAGGCAGCCAGGGGAGGTTTGCGGAGATGAAACTCGGTTGCGTCATTATGGCTTCGGGCGAGGGCAAGCGGTTTGGCTCTAACAAGATGCTCGCCGATATCTATGGCGAGCCGCTGATTGCCCGGACCATCGATTCGGTCCCCGGGGGCTTTGATGTTGTGGTTTCGACGCGTTGGCCCGAGGTCGCCCATATTTGCGAGGACAAGCATTGCCCGTGCGTGCTGCACGATGGCGAGCTGCGCAGCGAAAGCGTCCGTGCGGGCCTTTCGTGGGGAGTCGAACGCAACTGGAAAGGTTGCCTCTTTTTGCCGGGCGACCAGCCACTTGTGAGTTCGGATTCTTTTGAGGCGCTCGCCGGTGCTTTTAAGGCCAACGGCGGCGTCGCGCCCGTGCGTCTTGCCCTAAACGGCGAGCCGGCCTCTCCGGTGCTGTTCCCCGCGAGCTTCTTTCCCAACCTTATGGGGCTTAAAGGAAAGGACGGCGGATCGTCGCTGCTGCGCGGCCGTGCCGATGTCCAGCTGGTCGAGGCACGTGCCTACGAGCTGTGGGATGTCGACACCGCCAAGGGCCAGCGCCGCGTCTCGGAGCATATCGCCGCCTGCTCGTATTTTGATCGCGTGGCCAACTGCATCAATCAATAAGGAGCAATTATGATCATCATCAAAAACGGCGCACTCGTGACGCCCCAAGGGCTTCGCCGCGCCGATCTTGCCATGGATGGCGATAAGATCGTACGGATTGCCGCGGCGATTGAGCCGGCCGAGGGCGATACCGTCGAGGATGCTGCGGGCTGCTGGGTGTTCCCGGGCTTTATCGATGGGCACACGCACATGCAGTGCTGGACCGGCATGGATTGGACAGCCGATAGCTTTGAGACCGGCACGCGCGCGGCTGCCTGCGGCGGCACGACGACCATCGTGGACTACGCGACGGCCGATCGCGGCGTGACCATGCCCGATGCCTTGGTCGAGTGGCATCATCGCGCCGACGGCACCTGCACCGCCAACTATGCCTTCCATATGGCGCTTGCCGAGTGGAATGAGCGCAACCGCGCCGATCTTTCGGCCATTCGCGAGGCGGGCGTGTCGTCGTTTAAGACCTACTTTGCCTACGACCATCTGCGCCTGGACGATGCCGAGACGCTCGAGGTGCTGGAGGAGCTCAAGCGCGTGGGCGGTATCCTGTGCGTGCATTGCGAGAACGGCACGTTGGTCAACGCGCTGCAGAAGCGCGTGTTTGAGCAGGGTATCCACGGGCCCGAGGGCCATGCGCTCAGCCGTCCGGACGTGTGTGAGGCCGAGGCCGTGAGCCGCCTGCTGTATCTGGCGCACTTGGCCGGGGACGCTCCGGTCAACGTGGTGCATCTTTCGACCAAGCTGGGGCTCGAGGCCATTCGCGCTGCCAAAGCGCACGGGCAGAAGAACATCTATGTCGAGACCTGCCCTCAGTATCTGATGCTCGACGACACCTGCTATCTGGAGCAGGGCGAGGACGGCTTTGCGGGCGCCAAGTACGTGATGAGCCCGCCGCTGCGCCATGCCGGTGACCGTGCCGCGCTGCGCGAGGCGCTTGTGGCTGGCGAGATCGATACTATTGCGACCGATCATTGCAGCTTTAACCTGCACGGGCAAAAGGACCGAGGACGCGATGATTTCCGCGCGATTCCCAACGGCGGGCCCGGCGTGGAGCATCGTCCCGTTGCGATTGCCACGAGCTTTGAGGGACAGCTGGGTCCCGAGGATCTGTGCCGCTTGATGAGCGAGAATCCGGCGCGCGTTTTTGGCATGTATCCGCGCAAGGGCTGTCTTGCCGAGGGCGCCGATGCCGACGTGTGCGTGTGGGATCCGTGCGCGCGTTGGACGATCAGCGCCGCGACGCAGCATCAGGCCGTGGACTACACGCCGCTCGAGGGCTTTGAGGCGCATGGCCGCGCCAAGGCTGTTTACGTCAACGGCGTGCTGGCGGCACGCGACGGCGAGCCCACCGGAGCCCAACCCGGCCGCTACGTGCCCCGCTAACGGGAAGACCGCCGGGGTAGCTAATTTGGGAGATGATTTTTTGGGACGGGGTAGCAAAAAGAGCCCCGTCCCAAATTTGCTACCCCTGGAGGCTGGTGGCGATGAGGGGGCGGTTGAGGGCTGCCTCGAAGCGATCTGCCATTGTTGGGTCGGCAAGCGTGTCGGCTTGGTTGAGCATGATACGGGCATTGCTGAGGTTCAGCATCTGCAGCTCGGCATTGAGCACCTGGGCGACGCGCTCTGGGGTGGCAGCGTCGGTGGGCTCGCAGCCGCAGCGCTCGCAGAAGAGCTCGGGGCGGTGGACAACCTCGGTGACGGGCTTGCCCAGCCCCGAGGCGCCGACGACCCAGACAACGTTTGCCGTGCCGGCGGGAACGACCGGCTCCCAGGCGGCATGTGCCTTGAGCGGGAGTCGCTTGCTGCCATCTGCCTCGGCCAACACATAGTCAAAGCGCTGCGCCAGCTCGTTGAGCGGCTCGGCGGGGGCGGAGAGCTTGCCTGTCTCCGGGTTCAAAACACCCGCCTGGCAGATACTTCCGCGGACAAGTCCCGCGCATGCCTCGCAGGTGCAGCCGGGAACATGTAGGGTCCCCGGCTTCCAAGGCGCGGCGTCCAGGCGACGGCTCGACCCATCCCATGGCACGCCGGCGACGGGAAACATGTGCGTGGTGGTACAGAGGAGCACGCGGCCGCCAGCGCGCATGAGCTCGAGACCCAGCGTCTTCAGCAGCGTCGACTTGCCGCCACTGCCGATAATCGCGGTAATGCCCGACTCGATCCTGAGCGCGGAGGCAAGATTGCCGCTAACCGTTTCCATCTGTTCACCGCCGTATAATACTGTGATAATAAATAATCATCAGAGTAGCGGCCGAACCGCTTTTGCTCTGCTCAAACCGTAGCACAGGGAGGTGCCCCGGGAATGCTCGTTTATGTTCGCGGCGCCGGCGATATCGCCACGGGCGTCGCCGCTCGCTTGGTGCGCGCCGGCGTTTCGGTCGTTATGGCCGATATCGCGGTTCCCACGTGCATCCGCCGCACAATCTGTTTTTGCGAGGCCATTCGCCTGGGCGAGGTCGAGGTCGAAGGCATTCGCGCTCGCTTGGCACGGACGCCGGCTGAGGCGCTTGAGATTACCGAGGCTGGAGACGTCGCCGTTATGGTGGACCCTCAGGCCAAGATGCTCGGCGAGCTGAAACCCGCGGCTGTGGTCGACGCGATTTTGGCTAAGCGCAACTTGGGCACCACGCGCGACATGGCGCCTGCCGTCATCGCTGTGGGGCCGGGCTTTACCGCGCCGGTTGACTGCGACGCCGTGGTCGAGACCATGCGCGGGCATTTTCTCGGCCGTGTCATTACCCAAGGTTCGCCCCAGCCCAACACGGGCGTGCCGGGCATTATCGCCGGCTATGGCAAGGAACGTGTTATCCACAGCCCCGCCGCCGGCGTGTTTCGGTCCGACCGCGCAATCGGCGACATCGTGAGCGCCGGAGACGTGATTGGCTACGCGGGCGATACGCCCATGTGCACGCAGATCGATGGCTGTCTGCGCGGGCTTTTGGCGAACGGCGTGCAGGTGACTGAGGGCTTTAAATGCGCCGATGTCGACCCGCGCGGCGATGCCAGCTATATCAACTACATTTCGGACAAAGCGACGTCGGTCGGCGGCGGCGTGCTCGAGGCACTCGCTATGCTCACCGATATCTTTAGAGGATAGAAGGCGGCAATGGAAAAGCTCGATGTTGTGAATGCGGCGCTTGCCGCCCTGCGTGCTGGCGAGACGTGCGAGCTGGTGGTCGTGGCCGGTACGGCGGGGTCGTCCCCGCGCGGTGTGGGCGCCTGGATGGCCGTCTTTGCCGATGGCAGCCAGGCGGGCACTATCGGCGGCGGCAAGATTGAGCTCTTTGCGCTGGATGAGGCGCGCGAGCTCCTGGGCGCGGGACAGTCGCGTCTGGTCCGCTACACCATGGGCGGCGAGAACTCCGATACCGGCATGATCTGCGGCGGAGCCATCTGCCTGTGCTATCTGCGCCTGGATGTATCGCAGGCGCCGTTGTTCCAGTCGGTTGCCGACATCTTGGCCTATCGGCGCATCGGCGACTTCGTCATCGACTTTGAGCCGTTTATCGCGAGCGTGCTCGAGGGCGATGTGGCCGAGTACCATGGCGAGGAATCGCGCCGCACCATTGCGGGCTGCCCCGGGCTTTCGCTGGTGGAGGAGGGGAGTAAGGTCACCTACACCAACGCCGCCTCCGAGATTCCCACGGCGCACATCGAGACGCTCTGCCCCGAGGGCCTGACCTATATCTTTGGCTGCGGCCACGTGGGCGCTGCGACGGCTCGCGTGCTCACGGCGGCGGGCTTTGCCGTCGTGGCTTGCGACGACCGCCCCGGCACGCTGACCCCCGATTGGGTGCCCGGTGTCTACGACCGTCGTCTGGTCGACTATAAGAGCCTGAGCAAGCAGTGCCCCATCGGCCCGCGCGACCTGGTGGTCGTCGCCACGGCGGGTCACAAGTCCGATATCGATGTGGTGATTCAGGCCATGCGCGCCAAACCCGCCTATCTGGGCTGCTTGGGCTCGCGCCGCAAGACCGCCTTTGTGCGCGCCCGCCTGGAGCAGGAGGGCTTTACGCAGGAGCAGATCGACGAGCTGCACCTGCCGATTGGTGTCGCCATCGAGGCCGAGGACCCCGAGGAGATCGCCATCTCCATCGCCGCCGAGATGATCCACCTGCGTCGCACCAAACTCGTCCCCCGCAAGCGCTAGTCGCATCCCAAATGAGCTGCCCCAGCCCTCTGCCGCATGCGGGTCAAAATGCTACCTGTGCCATATGCCCTATAATGTCCGACCGTTGAGCGGCATGGGGCCGCTGCCTAGGGTATGGGAGGCGCAAATGGCAGAGTCGGCAGCAGGGGATGCCCTGTTCGAGCGTACGGGAAAAGTTTCGTTTGTGCAGGTATTACCCCATGCACTGCAGCATGTGCTGGCGGCATTCGCGGGTATCGTCACGCCCGCCATCATTATCGCGTCGGTCTGTGGCTTTACCCCTCAAGAGGAAGCCGCTGTCATCCAGGCGTCGCTCGTTCTCTCGGCGATTGACATTTTCCTTCAACAGTTTCCCATAAAAGGTGTCGTCGGTTCGGGCCTGCCCATTGTGATGGGTGCGAGCTTTACCTTCGTGCCGGCGCTCAAGGCAGTCGGTCTTGAGCTTGGTTTTGAGGCCGTACTGGGCGCCCAGGTAATCGGCGGCGCGCTCGTCGCGCTCTTCGGCCTACTGTTTAGGCGCGTGAGTTTTCTGTTTCCGGCCCCGGTGCTTGGCACCGTCATCTTTGTCATTGGCCTGTCGCTATGCCCAGTGGCAGTTGCCTCCATGGCGGGCGGGGAGGGCGCGGCCGATTTTGGCAGTGTCACCAACTGGGCCGTCGCACTTGTGACGTTCGTCGTCACCTTTATGGCTGGCAACTACGGCAAGGGCGCGCTTAGGCTGGGCAGCATCCTGGCTGGTATCTGCGCGGGCTTTGTTTTGGCTGCGGTGTTGGGCATGGTCGATTTCTCGGCCATCGCGACCACCAGCTGGTTCGCCCCGCCGGCCCTGGGCGCCCATCGCCTGGTGTTCGACCCGGCCGCGTGCGCCGTTGTGGGCGTTGTCGCCATTGTCAACGCAGTACAGGTCATGGGCGAGTTTGCCGCCGTGTCGTCCGCTGCGCTCGATACCCCTGCGACCGATAGCCAGATCTCGGGTGGCCTGATCGCCAACGGCCTGGTCGGTATGCTGTCAGGCTTTTTTGGCGGCGTCCCCACGGCAACCTTTGGCCAGAATGTGGGCATTATCGCCGAGAACAAGGTCGTCAACCGCATGGTCTTTACGCTTGCGGCTGCCATCCTGCTCATCGCGGGCCTGCTGCCCAAGTGTGCGGCGGTGCTCACGTCTATTCCGCAGCCGGTCATCGGTGGCGCCACGATTGGCGTGTTCGCGACCATCGGCATGAACGGCGTTGTCATGTTTGCCCGCCACGGCCTGTCTCAGCGCGATACCACGCTCATGGGTCTCTCTATCGCCTTTGGCACGGGTATTGAGCGCACGGCCGGCGCGCTTGCCGGCGCTGGATTCCCCGCATGGGTCGGCACCGTCTTTGGCGGATCCTCCATTGCCGTCGCCGCACTCGTTGCTGTGATCCTCAACCTGGTCCTCCCACGCCAAAAATAACGCCCCATATATGAGTTGCGGTGAAATACGGATTGTTTAAGCCTGTTAGGCCGCCCAACAGTCCTTATTTCACCGCAACTGCTTGTTGGGACCCATTTGTGCGGGGGAGTTGTGGAGTTGTGCAGGCAGACGAGGTTTTTCTGGAAATACGCTCTCGATGCGCGTATAGTACCGATTGTTTTGTCGGCTCCTGCTGTGTCGAGTCCAAACCGCGAAATGCCATGAGCGGCGCGGATGCAGCCAGGAGGCACGAGGACAACCCATCGTGGCCACGCCCCGTGCTTAAAACCCCAAGAAGGAGTGAACAATGGCAGAAGAGAAGTATGTGCCGCGTCTGAAGACCAAGTACAACAACGAGGTCAAGCAGCAGCTTCAGGACAAGTTCCAGTACGAGAACGTCATGATGATCCCCAAGTTTGAGAAGATCGTCGTGAACATGGGTGTCGGCGAGGCCGCTACCGATTCCAAGGCCATCGACGGTGCCGTGCGCGACCTGCGCGCCATCACCGGCCAGCAGCCGATGATCACCCGTGCCCGCAAGTCCATCGCTACCTTCCGCCTGCGCGCTGGTATGCCGATCGGCTGCAAGGTTACCCTGCGTGGCGACCGTATGTGGGAGTTCTTCGATCGTCTGACCTCCGTCGCGATCCCCCGTATCCGCGACTTCCGCGGCATCTCCGCCAAGAGCTTCGACGGCCGTGGTAACTTCTCCATGGGCGTCACCGAGCAGCTCATCTTCCCCGAGATCGACTTCGACTCCGTCGATCACCAGCGTGGTATGGACATCACTTTCGTGACCACCGCCAACACCGATGAGGAGGCCAAGGCCCTTCTGGACGCCTTCGGTTTCCCGTTCAAGAAATAGGTTCACCTGCCCTATGAGCGCCGTTCCCAGAAGGGGGCGGCGCTTGGGGCGAACAATACTCTATGTGAGGAGGATATAAGTGGCTAAGACATCGATGATCGTCAAGTGCAATCGCAAGCAGAAGTTCTCTACTCGTGAGTACACGCGCTGCCAGCGCTGCGGCCGTCCGCACTCTGTGTACCGCAAGTTCGGCCTGTGCCGTGTCTGCTTCCGCGAGCTTGCACTCAAGGGCGAGCTTCCCGGCGTTAAGAAGGCCAGCTGGTAAGTCACTACCAGCGTTTCAAGCATCAGTTTGGAACAGGGAAAACGCGCTAAAAAGGCTTTGCCGTTAAGGGCGGCGAAGAACCAAGAGCACGTGTTCATCAAGAACGAAGGAGAATCTGTATGAACCTTACAGACCCGATCGCAGATATGCTTACGCGCATCCGTAACGCTAACTCTGTGAACAAGGCCACGGTCTCCATGCCGAGCAGCAAGAAGCTCGTCGAGATCGCTCGTGTTCTGCACGAGGAGGGCTACATCGAGGGCTACGATGTCGAGGACACCGTTCCCCAGAAGACTCTGCACATCACGCTTAAGTATGGTCCCAAGAAGGCTAAGGTCATCAACGGCATCCGCCGCATTTCCAAGCCGGGCCTGCGTAAGTACACCGGCGTTGCCGACATGCCCCGCGTCCGCGGTGGCCTTGGTACCGCCATCATTTCCACCAGCCATGGCGTCATGACCGACCGCGATGCTCGCAAGCACAACGTCGGCGGCGAGATCATCGCTTACGTCTGGTAATTCGCTCGGTAGGTAGAAGGAAAGGAGATCACCGTGTCTCGTATCGGTAATAAGCCTGTCCAGATTCCCGCCGGAGTCGAAGTGGCAGTCAACGGCAACAACGTTGTCGTCAAGGGCCCCAAGGGCCAGCTCGAGCTCGATGTCTTTGAGAAGCTCGCTATCAACGTCGAGGACAACGTCCTCACCGTTTCCCGTCCCGACGACGAGCGTGAGACCCGTGCCCGCCACGGCCTCACCCGCGCCCTCATCCACAACATGGTTGTTGGCGTTTCCGAGGGCTTCGAGAAGAAGCTCGAGCTCGCCGGCGTCGGTTACCGCGTGCAGCAGAAGGGCAAGAACCTCGAGTTCTCCCTGGGCTTCTCGCACCCCGTGATCGTCGAGGCTCCCGAGGGCATCACCTTCGAGGTTCCCGACAACACCCACGTGAACGTCAAGGGTATCAACAAGCAGCAGGTCGGTCAGATCGCCGCTGAGATCCGCGGCCATCGTCCTCCCGAGCCTTACAAGGGCAAGGGTATCCACTACGTTGGCGAGCACATCCGCCGCAAGCTGGGTAAGGCCGCCAAGTAGTCGTAACCGACTCACTCGCATAAGACCAGCACCCCGTCAGGTGCTGGCAAGATCAACCTTTTTAGGAGTTTACGTATGAACAAGCATAAGGCGAAGCTGGAAGGCCTCAAGCGTCGTCAGCGTCGTGTTCGCGGCAAGGTCTCGGGTACCTCCGAGCGTCCGCGTCTTCGCGTGACCCGTACTAACGCCAACATCTATGCCCAGATCATCGACGACAGCAAGGGCTCCAGCCTGACGCTCGTCTCTGCCTCGACCCTCGAGGCCGAGTTCAAGGGCACCCACACCTCGAACAAGGAGGCTGCGGAGAAGGTCGGTCAGCTCGTTGGCAAGCGCGCCATCGAGGCCGGCATCACCAAGGTCGCCTTCGATCGCGGTGGCCGTATCTACCATGGCCGCGTCAAGGCCCTCGCCGACGGTGCTCGTGCCGCCGGTCTCGAGTTCTAGGAGGTATGTAGCACATGGCTCGTAATCAGAAGCAGCAGCGCGAGGCCTCCGAGTTCGAGGAGCGCGTCGTTTACATCAACCGCGTGTCGAAGACCGTCAAGGGTGGTCGTCGCATGAGCCTCGTCGCTCTCGTCGTCGTTGGCGACGGCAAGGGTAACGTCGGCGTTGGCATGGGCAAGTCCGCTGAGGTGCCCCTGGCCATCTCCAAGGCGTCTCTCGATGCCAAGAAGAACATGTTCCACGTGCCGGTGACCGAGCAGGGCACCATCCCGCACGAGGTTCTCGGCCACTTTGGTGCCGGCCGCATCATCATCAAGCCCGCTGTCGAGGGTACCGGCGTTATCGCCGGCGGCGCTGTGCGTCCCCTCTTTGAGCTTGCTGGCATCAAGAACGTCCTGTCCAAGTCCCTCGGTACCGACAACGGCCTCAACATCATCAAGGCTGCCGTCGAGGGCCTCAAGGAGCTCTCCAGCCCTGAGGACGTCGCGGCTCGCCGTGGCCTGACGGTCTCCGAGATGTTCGTCGGTAAGGAGAACTAAGCATGGCTGACACCATCAAGATCAAGCAGGTCCGCAGCACCAACGGTTGCAAGCAGGACCAGGTCCGTACTGTCCGTGCCCTCGGTCTCCACAGGATCCGCGAGGTTCGCGAGATTGCTGACAACGAGTCCGTCCGCGGCATGATCTTCAAGGTCAAGCACCTTGTCGAGATTGTAGAGGAGTAGCAAATGCAGCTTCACGATCTTACTCCCGCGCCCGGTTCCACCAAGAACCGCAAGCGCGTCGGCCGTGGCAATTCTTCGGGTCACGGCACCACTTCTGGCCGCGGTCAGAAGGGCCAGGGTTCCCGCTCTGGCGGCACCAAGGGTGCCGGCTTCGAGGGTGGCCAGACTCCGCTGGCTATGCGCCTGCCCAAGCTTCCGGGCTTCCGCAACCCCCGTCGTATCGAGTACACCGCTGTTAACGTTGAGCGTCTCGAGCGTAAGTTCGAGGATGGCGCTGTGATCGACGGTGCCGCTCTTAAGGCCGCTCGCATCACCAAGAGCGAGTTCGAGCCCGTCAAGGTGCTCGGCAATGGTGAGCTCACCAAGAAGTTCACGGTCAAGGTCGACAAGGTCAGCGCTTCTGCGCAGGCCAAGATCGAGGCCGCCGGCGGAAAGGTCGAGCTGCCGTGCTAAATGGTCTTAAGAATGCTTTCCGCATCAAAGAATTGCGCGAAAAGATTCTTTTTACCATAGCTATGCTCGTCGTGTACCGCATTGGTGCGCACGTTCCTGTGCCCGGCATTCCCTTCCAGGGGATGCTGGGCCTTTTCTCGACCGATAACAATTCGGTCGCCGCAGGTGCTATGGCCCTCCTGAATCTTTTCTCTGGCGGCGCGTTGAGCTATGTGTCGGTGTTTTCGCTGGGCATCATGCCTTACATCACCAGCTCGATCATCCTCCAGATGCTCCAGGCCGTTGTGCCTTCCCTGCATGAGCTTGCCCGCGAGGGCGAGGTCGGTCAGACCAAGATTACGCAGTATTCGCGTTACCTCACCCTGGCTCTGGCAATCCTCAACTCCGTGGGTTACCTCTTCCTCTTTAAGAGCTTCGGCATCAGCTTTAATGGCGCCGGCGCTCCCGAGATCATCTTCGACCTCATGATCGTCGGCACGCTCACTGCGGGTGCCATGCTGATCATGTGGATTGGTGAGCTCATCACCCAGCGCGGTATCGGCAATGGCATGTCGCTTATCATCTTCGCGAACATCATGGCCGGTCTTCCGCAGGCGATCTTCTCCAGCACCGAGGGTAACGCCGGTGGCATCATCACCATGGTGATCATCTGCGCCATCATCCTGCTGGTTATCCCGCTGATTGTTTTCCTTGAGCGCGGCCAGCGCCGCATTCCGGTCTCCTACGCTAAGCGCGTCGTGGGCCGTCGCATGATGGGTGGCCAGACCACCTACCTGCCCATCAAGGTTAACACCGCGGGTGTCGTGCCGATCATCTTCGCTTCGGCGCTGCTGTACTTCCCGGCTCAGATTGCTGTGTTCTTCCCCGGCATCGGCTGGATTCAGGCAGTTGCCTCTGCGCTTTCGACCGGTTGGCTCAACTGGGTGCTTAATGTTGTCCTCATCGTGTTCTTCGCGTACTTCTACACCTCCATGGTGTTCAACCCCGATGACACCGCCGACAACCTTAAGAAGCAGGGCGGCTTTATTCCGGGCGTTCGTCCGGGTAGGGCTACCGCGGCCTACATCAAGAACGCGCTCAACAAGATCACGCTTCCCAGCGCTGTCTTTTTGGCGCTCATCGCCATCGTGCCTTCGATCATCTTCTCCTTCACGGGTAACCATCTGATCCAGGCTTTTGGCGGAACGTCCATCCTCATCATGGTCGGCGTCGTGCTCGACACGGTCGATAAGCTCGAAGGCCAGATCAAGATGTATGATTACGATGGATTCTTTAAATAGGCTAGAGGAGGATTGCTCATGAACCTCGTATTGCTCGGAGCTCCGGGTGCCGGTAAGGGTACCGTCGCACAGGAGCTCGTCGCCGAGTTTGGCGTCGCCCACATTTCCACGGGCGACCTGCTGCGTGCTGCCGTCAAGGGCGGCACCGAGCTTGGTATTCAGGCTAAGAAGTACATGGACGCTGGCGAGCTCGTTCCCGACCAGCTCGTGATCGACCTTGTCAAGGAGCGCCTTGCCGCCGATGACGCCCAGCAGGGCTTCATTCTCGACGGCTTCCCGCGCAACACCGCCCAGGCTGTGACGCTCGATTCCGAGCTCTCCGCCATGGGTCGCGAGATCGATTGCGCCCTTCTGGTCGATGTGGCCCCTGAGGTCATTATCGATCGTCTGTCTTCGCGTCGCACCTGCCGCGCCTGCGGTTACACCGGCACTGCTGCCGATGCCACCTGCCCCAAGTGCGGTGGCGAGATGTATCAGCGCGACGACGACAAGCCCGAGACCATCAAGAACCGTCTCGACGTCTACGAGAAGTCCACGAGCCCGCTCGTCGACTACTATCGTGGCCAGGGTCTGCTCAAGTCGGTCAACGGTGACCAGGCTCGCGAGACCGTGTACGGGGATGTCAAAGAGGCTCTCGGTCTATGATCAAGATTAAGTCTGCAACGCAAATCGAGCAGATGAAGAAGGCAGGAGCGCTATCTAAGATGGCGCTCCGCCACGTTGGAGCCATGGTGCGCCCCGGCGTTTCGACTTTTGAGCTCGATCAGCTCGCGGAGCAGATTATCCGCATGCATGGCGGCACCCCTGCCTTTAAGGGTTACGGCGGGTTCCCGGGGACCATTTGCGCATCGATCAACGATGCCGTGGTCCACGGTATTCCCAACCCCGACATGATTCTGCGCGATGGCGATATCATCTCCATCGATACGGGAGCCGTTGTCGACGGTTGGGTCGGCGATAACGCATGGACGTTTTTCGTCGGCACCCCCACGCCCGAAGCCAAGGCTTTGTGCGAGGTCACGCGCGATTGCCTTAAGGCTGCCATCGAGCAGGCTGTTCCCGGTAACCATATCGGGGACGTCGGTTATGCCGTTCAGTCCCTTGCCGAGTCTCACGGTTACGGCGTGCTTCGTGATTATGTGGGTCATGGCATTGGCCGCGTGATGCACGAGGACCCCAACGTTCCTAACTATGGAAAGAAGGGGAGGGGCGTTCGCCTCCAGGCCGGCATGGTCATTGCCATCGAGCCGATGGTTACGATGGGTTCCAACCATGTGAGCACGGGCTCCGACGGTTGGATTGTTACGACCAACGACCACCTGCCCGCCGCGCACTACGAGAACACCGTCGCCATTACCAATGACGGTCCGGTGATTATCACCACGGATGCCCAAGGTGCTTGGTGTTCGCTCCAAGGCGGAGAAATGTAACAAGTTCCACTTAGTTGTGGAGCCATTACGAAGTTATTACGATGCGTGCATACGTGTTGTAGAATACTCAATCGCTGTCGTTTTCTAGAGAAAGATGATTGCTTGTGAAGAAGGAAGACGCAATTGAGCTCGAGGGTACGGTAAAGGAACCGCTGCCCAATGCCATGTTTAAGGTCGAGCTCGAGAACGGTCATTCGGTTCTGTGCAACATTTCTGGCAAGATCCGAATGAATTACATCCGTATTCTCCCCGGTGACAGGGTTGTCGTGGAGCTTTCCCCGTACGACCTGACCCGCGGCCGCATCACCTATCGCTACAAATAGCGGCACGCATACGCGCACTCCATTTCCGACTGCAGGCTTAGCTCAACCTACGGTCGGATTGTGTGTGAAGACCAGCCATAGTTTTAAACGCCTGCGGCTGGGCGAGTAGATAGTAGGGAAGTAGTTTGAGCGCTACCGAAAGGAAGAACGATGAAGGTACGTCCTTCGGTCAAGAAGATGTGCGATAAGTGCAAAATCATTAGGCGCCATGGCAAGGTCCTCGTCATTTGCGAGAACCCCCGTCATAAGCAGCGTCAGGGTTAAGAGAGGAGACTACGTTGGCCCGTATTAATGGTGTCGACCTCCCGCGTGAGAAGCGCGTTGAGATCGGTCTGACCTACATTTACGGCATCGGCCGCACCACTGCGACGAAGATCTGCGTCGAGTGCAACGTTAACGTGGATACGCGCGTTAAGGACCTCACCGAGGATGAGGTTAACGCCATCCGTGATTATATCGATAAGAACCAGATCATGGTTGAGGGCGACCTCCGCCGTGAGCGCAACCAGAACGTCAAGCGCCTTATGGACATCGGCTGCAACCGCGGCCTTCGTCACCGCAAGGGCCTCCCGGTCCGCGGCCAGCGCACCCACACTAACGCTCGTACCCGCAAGGGCCCGAAGCGTCAGATCGGTGCTAAGAAGAAGAAATAAGGAGCGCTAGATAGATGGCTACTGCTAAGAAGAACGTTCGCGCTGCCCGTCTGAAGCGCGCGGACCGTAAGAACATTTCCGTGGGCCAGGCTCACATTCGTTCTACGTTCAACAACACGATCGTTTCGATCACCGATCCCCAGGGCAACGTCATTTCCTGGAAGTCGGCTGGCCAGGTGGGCTTCAAGGGCTCCCGTAAGTCCACGCCGTTCGCTGCCCAGATGGCTGCCGAGGCTGCTGCCAAGCAGGCCATGGAGCACGGTATGAAGAAGGTTTCCGTCTTCGTCAAGGGCCCCGGCTCCGGTCGTGAGACCGCCATCCGCTCCCTCCAGGCTGCTGGCCTCGAGGTCTCGAGCATCCAGGACAAGACCCCCATTCCGCACAACGGCTGCCGCCCCAAGAAGCGTCGCCGCGTGTAACTGAAAGGATCGTATCAATATGGCAATCGACAGGACTCCTGTTCTTAAGCGCTGCCGTCAGCTCGGGATCGATCCCGCTGAGCTCGGTTACAGCAGCAAGAAGGAATCTATCCGTCAGCCCAAGCGCCGTCGCAAGGAATCTGAGTACGGCATGCAGCTGCGCGAGAAGCAGAAGGTCAAGTTCATCTATGGCGTTCTGGAGAAGCAGTTCCACGGCTACTTCAACAAGGCCCGCAAGATGAACGGCGTCACCGGTGAGAACCTCATGATCATCCTTGAGTCTCGCCTCGACAACGTCGTCTTCCGTCTTGGCTTCGCCCGCACCCGCAAAGAGGCTCGTCAGTCCGTCCGTCACGGTCACTTCACCGTGAACGGCAAGCGTGTGGACATCCCGTCCTACCGCGTCAAGGCCGGCGACGTCGTCGCTGTCGGCGAGAAGTTCCGTGACCTCCTCCCCATCAAGGAGGCCCTGATTTCCTCCGAGCGCTTTGAGGTCCCTGGCTGGCTCGAGGTCGATATCGAGAAGCTGTCTGGTAACGTGCTCGCTCTGCCGACGCGTGAGCAGATCAGCGGTGATATCAACGAGCAGCTCATCGTCGAGCTCTACTCTAAGTAGTCCATCCGGGCTGCTGAGGCTGGAGGTAATACATGTCAGAATTCATTAGGCCTCAGGTTCAGGTCGAAGAGATCAACGAGACGTCTGCTCGTGTCTCCGTCGAGCCGCTCGAGCGTGGCTACGGCGATACGCTGGGTAACTCCCTTCGTCGCGTTCTTCTGTCCTCGCTCGAGGGTGCCGCCGTCGAGGCTATTCAGATCGATGGTGCGCAGCACGAGTTCATGACCATCCCTAACATGGTCGAGGATGTCACCGACATCGTCCTGAATGTCAAGGGTCTTGTCTTCAGGGCTCTCGGCACGACCGACGAGGCGACCGCCACCATCTCGGTTGACGGCCCCTGCGAGGTCACCGGTGCGGACTTCTTTATTCCGTCCGAGTTTGAGCTGGTCAACCCCGAGCAGCACATCGCTACGCTCACCGAGGGTGGCCATCTCACCATGAGCATGCGCATCGGCTATGGCCGCGGCTATGTCTCTGGCGAGGCCAACAAGCGCGACAACGATCCCATCGGTGTGATCCACGTCGACTCGCTGTACTCGCCGGTTTCCCGTTGCGCCAAGCTCGTTGAGGCTTGCCGTGTCGGTCAGCACACCGACTACGACCGCCTTGTCCTCGAGATCGAGACCAACGGCTCCATCGCCCCGCGCGACGCCGTGGTCCAGGCTGCCAATATCATCAATCAGCATATGGCCGCCTTTATGAACCTTGCCGAGACCCCCGAGGTTGAGGAGGAGGCTTCGATCTTCGCTCCCGAGGTCACCAACGACAACGCCGAGCTGGACAAGCAGATCGAGGATCTGGACCTTTCCGTCCGTTCTTACAACTGCCTTAAGCGCGCCAGCATTCACTCGGTCCGTCAACTCGTTGAGTTCTCGGAGAACGATCTGCTCAACATCCGTAACTTCGGTGTTAAGTCGATCGAGGAAGTGAAGGACAAGCTTGAGTCCATGGGCCTGAGCCTGAAGGCTTAATGCTTCGCATATTTGAGGAGAAACTAGACCATGCGTCACAACGTTAAGAAGGGCCTGAAGCTCGGCACCGATGCGAGCCACACCAAGGCCATGAAGAAGAGCCTTGCTAAGGCCCTCTTCGAGAACGACCGCATCAAGACCACCGAGACCCGCGCTAAGGCGCTGCGTTCGGTCGTCGATCCGATCATCACTTGGGCCAAGAAGGGCGACCTGCACTCTCGTCGTCTGGCTATCGCCAAGCTCGGCGATAAGCAGCTCGTTGCCGAGATCTTCGACAAGGCTGCCCAGGGCATGTGGCAGGACCGCAACGGCGGTTACACCCGCATCATGAAGCTCGGTAACCGCAAGGGCGACAACGCTCCTATCGTTATCATGGAGCTCGTCACCGAGCCTTGCACGCCTAAGGCCAAGAAGGCTGCTCCGGCCCCCAAGAAGGCCGCTGCTCCCAAGAAGGTCGAGGCCGTCGAGGAGGCTCCTGCTGAGGAGACCGCTGAGTAGACAATCCGTCTGCATAGGCTATATTCGAGGGGTACGTTCGCGTACCCCTCTTTTTTTGTCGCGATACCGTTGATTGTTTGTTGGGAGCGCCCATGACCGCGCCGTCTGATTTCAATTCGATTCCTGAGCTCGATGCCACGCTTGTATTCCGTGTTGCCTATGATGGCTCGTCCTATAGCGGATTTGCCGAGCAGCCGGGCCAGACGACCGTTGCGGGCGAGTTACGCCGCGCTATCGAGACGCTGCTGCGCCGCCCGATCGATCTGACGTGTGCGGGTCGTACCGATGCCGGCGTGCATGCGGTGGCCCAGTACATTAGCGTGCCCGTAATGGACGCTGAGCTCGCGTGTACGCGCCGTAGGTGGCTGAGGGCTATGGATGCCCTCCTGCCCAAAGATATCGCCATAAACGAGGTCTACAAGGCCCGTAGGGGCTTTTCTGCCCGCTTTGACGCGCGGTCCCGTACGTATACGTACCGTATTGCCGATCGCGATGCGCGCCCCGTGCTCTCGCGCGGTGCGGTGTGGTGGCATCGCTATCCCCTCGACGTCGATGCGATGGCGGCCGCCTGCCCTGCGCTTTTGGGCGAGCAGAACTTTAAGAGCTTTTGCAAGGTTGCCTCTGCTGTGGGCAAGCCCACGCACCGCTGCGTGATGCGTGCGGAGTTTGGTCACGAGGTCGCTTTTGGCGAGGATATCCTGATCTTCACTATCGAGGGCAATGCGTTTTTGCACTCGATGGTGCGTACCATTGTAGGAACGCTCGTGGAGATTGGCATGCATCGTCGCGATCCCCAGTGGATGCGCGAGGTTATTGACGCCCGTGACCGAACCGCTGCGGGTCCCACGGCGCCTGCCTGCGGCCTTACGTTTATGGGTGTGGATTACGGCCCCGACGAGCTTGTCGTTCTCGACTAGGGGAGTGCTCGGCGCGTCCGTGCCTTGCACATACTATGTGTGAGCTGCGCGTGTGCAACATCTGTTCTTGGCGTGCAACATGTTAGGCGGCTCGTTGCTTTTATAGCTCGGGTGTACCATGAACGACAGTTTGATTTGGTGCTATCGAGAGGATGGAAAACTTGGTTCGACGTTGTTCGCATCCGCGACTTTCGGTGATCCTTGTGGTAGAAGGTTCGTCCAGCTATGCGATGCGTGCGCTCGAGAGTATCCAGAACCAAGACCTCTATGATTTGCAGATTGTCGTTGTCTGCCGCGATGCTGCGCCCGGTGTGCGCCATTCGCTTCAAGTTGCTGCCGACAGGGACATCCATATTGATTTGATTGACGTCGAGGACGCGAGGCGCGGCGCTTGTCTTCGTGCCGGTTTTGATGCCTCGCGCGGCTCTCAAATCATCGCCATGAACGCCGATGAGTGGTTTGCTCCGCAGGCCCTTTCCAAGATGGTCGATATCGCGTGCGATACTGCGGCAGACATTGTGCTCCCCTCGGTGTCGCTCGATCGATACGATGCGCATCGCGAGCGTCATTCGCGCGTCTTGGATGCTGCCTCTATTGCCATAGAAGACGAGTCTTCTATGGTGACTGGGCTGCCCCAGTTGATTTTGGGCGGCTTGGTTGCTCAAGTCTCTGGCGTGATGTACAGCCGTCCACTGTTTGAGGCATGTCTTTTGTGCGATAAGACGTTTCGCACGGTTGGGTTTATGGCGTGCGCGCTCTCGCAGGCACAGCGCGTCTCCGGATGCGGCGACGCTTGTTTCCACGCGGCGGCGCCTAAGCTTACAGATGCCTTTGATCCCACCATGTATGCCAAGGTATCCGATGACGCCCGGGCGCTCGACGAGCTTGCGGACTCACTCTCGGAAGCAGATAGCGGTGGTCGGCTCAAGCTGGCAAGCCAAAAGTTCTACTTTGCCGGACTGGTCGCCTGCATCGAGAATTTGTGTCTGAGCCCGCATGGAGTGTCGTCAATCGAGCGTTCCGCCCGCATGCGTGATATGCTCGAGGCGCCTCGAACCCGTCAGATGGTCGCCGCGCTCAAGGATAACCATCGGGGACTCGGTCTGTTGTTTGGGCCGATCGCCAGCGCCAAGCCCGCGCGCTGCGTGATGTGTACGCATCTGGCAGCTTTTCTTAACCGGACGGGCGCAAAAACCGCCTAAACGGCTCATTACGAAACAAACTTGCATAGAATTGTTTCGAAATGCGTTCTTATACACAAAAGCCTTCAAATAGCGTTAAACTATTCAATCACTGATTGATTGTCTCCGCCATCTTTTGGAGAGAGGGTTTGTATGGCTAAAAAACGCAATGGGCGCCAGGATGCCATTAGAGATATTGTGCGCAATAAGGATGTCCGCACGCAGCGCGTGCTGGTCGATGAGCTCCGTGCTATGGGCTTTGATTGCACGCAGGCGACTGTCTCTCGCGATATTGCCGATATGGGGCTGCGTAAGCTCCCTGAGGGCATCTATGTTCTGGCAGAGGACCTGCACCTGCAGCGTATGGTTTCCGAGCTCGTAACGGGCGTTCTGCGTACCGATAATCTGGTTATGATCAAGGCTCAGCCTGGCACGGCTTCCGGCATCGCCGCCGCCGTTGATGCGGCAGAGTTGCCCGATGTGCTTGGCTCGCTTGCCGGCAACGATACGATTTTGGTTATTGCCCAGACGGCCGAGGACGGCGAGCGCCTCGAGGCGCTGATCAATAAGCTGAGCAATTCTCGCAAGTAGGTGTGCGGGCCGTGCGCTCGGCATTGCGTGCGCTGACATAGTGGCTTGTAAGGGGCATCGACGTTGGTCGGTACCCCTTTTTGTTTGCCGGTATAAAGACCGCCCACCAGGTCGCTTCAAACTAAAAGGCCCCGAGCAGTTCAATAAGCTGCTCGGGGCCTTGTTGGCTTTAGTCGCGTACTTCTTAGCCGACCGTATCGTCAGGCGTGGGCGAGGGGTCGGGAGTGGGCGTAGGCGTAGGCGTGCCGCCATCGCCGCCGGTCGAGCCACCAGTGGAGCCGCCCGTCGAGCCACCAGTGGAGCCGCCCGTCGAGCCACCAGTGGAGCCGCCCGTCGAGCCACCGGTCGTACCGGTGCCGCCGGTGGTGTCGCCGCCCGTGGTCTCGGTGGTCGTGGTCGTCGTGGTAGTTGTTGTGGTGGTTTCCTCTTCCTCTTCGTCCTCGTCCTTGTCGTCGTTCTCCGACTTCTTGGTGTTGTTGGTGCCGTAGAACTTCCAGACGCTGTTGTTCTTGTAGGTGGGCGCCGCTCCGGTCGCAAACTCCTCGCGCTCGGTACCGGTCAGAACGGTGTTCATAAACCGCTTAAAGACAGGCAGGTTGGTGCTGTCGCCCAGCAGGTCCGTGCCGTACTTTTGGATGGGGATCTCGCCCGCGGAATAGCCGGTCCACAGGGCGCACGCCAGCTGCGGGGTATAGCCGCAGAACCAAAGGTTGGTGGTGTTGTCGGTGGTGCCCGTCTTGCCGGCATAGGGCTGGTTGACACTCAGGGCGCCGGCAGCACCCGTACCGCTGCCCTTCATGACGCCGGACAGAACATCGGTGACCGCGGCGGCCTCGCCCTCGGTAAGCACCTGTGAGGGATTGTCGGTGTGCTGGTACAGCACCGAACCGGTACGAGAATCAATCTCGGTGATGGCGATCGGCTGGCGATAGTAGCCGCCGTTGGCAAACGTCGCGTAGGCGGCGGCCATCTCGAGTGGCGAGATCGAGCCGGTGCCGAGCGTCATGACGGGAACGTCCTCGATGTTGTCCTTGGCGGGGTCGATGCCGAGCTTTTTGACGAGCGAGATGATCTTGCTGTTGCCGACGGCTTCCGCCACCTGGATGTAGCCGGTGTTGGAGGAGTATGCCGTCGCCTGCTTAAGCGTGATGTTGCCGTAGCTCTGGTTGGCGTAATTTTGGACCTCGGTCGTGGTGCCCTTGGCCTTGAGCGGCGAGTTGCAGTTGAGGGTGACGTTGGGGTTCATGCCGTTTTGGATGGCAGTTGCCAGCGTAAAGGCCTTAAAGGTGGAGCCGACGGGACGCTTGGCCGTGGCATGGTTTACGTGGTTCTCGTCGGCGTTGTAGTCGTAGCCGCCCACCATGCACTTGATGTAGCCGGTCTTGGGGTCGACGACGACCATGCCCATGTCCAGGCCGTCAAGCGAGAGCGTGTCGAGCTGCTCGCGGACGGCATTCTCTGCCACCTGCTGCATCGTGGGGTCGATGGTGGTCTTGACGGTCAGGCCGCCCTTAAAGAGCACGTCGGTCGAGAACTCCTGCTCCAGCAGCTGCTTGACGTAGGAGACAAAGTAGGGCTGCGAGTATACGTCGACGCCGCTGCCCGAGATTTCGGTCACATTGAGGGTGATGGGCTCGGCCTGTGCGGCATCGTGCTCCTCCTGGGTGATGTGGCCCAGGCGCAGCATGTTGTCGAGAACCTTGTTGCGGCGAGACAGTGCCAGATCGGGATTGACCGTGGGGTCGTACTGCGAAGGCGAGTTGGGAAGGCCGATGAGTAGCGCGGCCTCGCTCAGGGTGAGGTCGGCGGCGCTCTTGGACAGATAGGTCTCGGCTGCGGCCTCGATGCCGTAGGCGCCGTGGCCGTAATAGATGGTGTTGAGGTACATCATGAGGATCTCGTCTTTGGAGTACATGTCCTCCATCTTGATGGCGATGTAGGCCTCGCGCACCTTACGCTCAATGGTCGAGTCGAATTGCTCCTCCTGCAGGATGGTGTTGCGCACAAGCTGCTGGGTGATCGTCGAGGCGCCTTCGTGCCCGCCGCCGAGGGTTGCCACCGCAGCACGCGCGATACCCCACAGGTCGATACCGCCGTGCTCGTAGAAGCGCTCGTCCTCGACGTCAACGGTGCCCTGCAGCACGTAGGGGGAGACCTCGTCCTTGGTGATGGACTTGCGGTTTTGCGTGTAGAAGCTCGCGATCTTGTTGCCGTTACAGTCGACGATCTCGGTGGGCTCGCTCACCAGATACGCGTTGGCGTCGGTGTAGTCGGGCAGATCGGACAGCCAGCGGTTGACGTTACCGACCATGCCGATGCCAAACGCCACGCCCGCAATCAGCAGAAAGCCCAAAAACGAGAGCAGGATTATGGGCAGGGCGTGCGTCTTTGAACGGCTGTGTCCCTGTCGTTGGCGAGGACCCATATATTGACCTCCAGGTATGTCGTGCCAGACGGTGGATGTGCCGTCGGGGCAGGATGGACATAAGTTATTACACGATAAGCCAAACGGGGCGCGCGAGGCCTCGTGTATGCTGGAAGACGGCATTTTTCAGAGTGAATGCATACCTTGGTAAGGAGTTTGTCGATGGCGATTCGGACGATGGGGCCGAGCGGACAATACGAGACTGGATTGGATGCTGCCGGTGCGGCGCTGCCCGAGCTGCTGGCGCCGGCGGGCGGACTCGACCAGATGCTTGCGGCCATCGCCGCGGGTGCCGATGCCATCTATGCGGGGTTGGGCGGCTTTAACGCCCGTGTGAGCGCCCATGGCTTTACGGATAACGAGTTTGCGCGCGGCTGCGCCGTGGCGCATGCCCATGGCGTGCGTGTGTACGTAACGCTCAACGTGTTCGTGTTTGACGATGAGTTGTCCGACGTGGTGGCGTTGGGAGCTCATGCACTGGAGCTGGGCGCCGATGCTCTGATTGTCGCCGATGCCGGGTTGGCCTGCGCGCTGCGCGCGGCGATTCCCGGGGTCGAGATTCACCTGTCCACGCAGGCGGGCGCTCATAGCGAGGGTGCCGTGCGGCTTGCCGCCGATGAGCTGGGGGTCGAGCGCGTGACGACGGCACGCGAGCTGACGGTCGACGAGATTGCGGCGCTATGTGCCACGGGCGTGCCCATCGAGGTATTCTGCCACGGTGCGATTTGCATCGGCTATTCGGGGGCGTGCGAGTTCTCGGCCCTGCGGCGTGGGCGCTCGGCGATGCGCGGCGACTGCACGCAGCCGTGCCGTCTGGCGTACGACCTAGTGGACGAGGCGGGGCAGAGTGTTGTTGCCGTCGAGGGAGACCGCCTGCTTTGTCCGCGTGACTATCTGGGTATCGCGCACCTGCCCGAGCTTGTTGCCGCCGGCGTGGCATCGCTCAAGATCGAGGGACGCATGAAGAATCCCGATTACGTATTCAACGTGGTGAGGGTGTGGCGTCGGGCACTCGATATGCTGTGCGACGGCGCGTGGGACTCCGGTGCCGTGGAAGAGCTTGAACGCGAGCTGGGAAGGTCGTTTAACCGTGGGTTTACCGATGCTTACCTGCGGGGTCGTTCGGGTGCCGAGCTCATGAGCTTTGAGCGCGCGATCAACCAGGGCGTGCGCGTGGGGCGCTTGGTCGCTGTGGGCCACGAAGAGGTGACCGTTGAGCTCGATGCCGCCGTGGCGGCGGGTGACACGCTCGAAATACGATTTTACCCGGGTGCCGACGCGCGTCCCGATGTGCCCAAGCGCTGGCCACAGGTGCCTTGCCCCGTGGATGCCGCTGCGGGGGAGCGCATCGTCGTGCATTGCAAACGTAAGGTGGACGCGGGCTGCGAGGTCTATCTGATTCGCAGCGCCGGCGTGTTGGATCAGACGGCGGCGGTGTTGGAGCGCATGCGGGCCGAGGCGGATGCGATTGCGCCCGTTGCGCGTGCCGTTGAGGTGCTGCCCTTTGAGGGCGCTGCGGTGGATGGCGGTGCGTCGACGGAGTTGGCGGGGTCGGCGGGGCCGGCAAAGCGCGAGGATTTTGCTCGTATGGTCTTTGCCTGGGAGCTGATGGATGTGGGTCCGCGCGATGAGCGAGATCTGTCCGATACAACGGTGGTGCTCGACGAAGTGTGCCGCGCGGGCGACGCCGAGCGGACTCGGGCGCTTATGCAGCGTGCCGGGCGCGTCGTCTGCCGCAATCTGGGACAAGTGGCGATGGCCCGCGAGCTGGGCACAACGTTTGACGTGGCGGCGCCGGTGTTCTGTGCCAATCGGGCCACGCTTACCTGGCTGCGCGGACTCGGGGCGGGGCGGGTGTACTTGTCGGCCGAGTTGTTCGGCAATGATGCCGAGCGTGTTGCCGAGCTTGCCGCTTGTCCCGGTGTCTTGGGGCCTGTCGATGCCGACCGTCCCGAGCTCATGGTGTGCGAGCACTGCTTGCTGACTGCCGAGGGCGCCTGCGCCACGGATGCAACGGGGCAGATCCGTTGCCGTGACTGCTCGCGCCGTCAGCAAACACGATATTTGGTCGAGCGCGACGGCATGCGCCTGCCGGTCGCCGTTGATGCGTGCGGCAGGACGAGGATTTTCCTGTCGTAGGTGTTCGGCCGCGCCGTTTTGGTTATCATAAAAGAGTTTATGAACTTCCAGCACCGCCGTATCCGGTGAGGGTGCTATGGCAAAAGGAGGATACCCAATGCTGTCTGTTGACGAGCAAATGCGTATCATCACCTCGGGCGCCGCGAAGATCGTCCCCGAGGCCGACCTTCGCAAGAAGCTTGAGAAGGGCGAGCCCCTCAACATCAAGCTCGGCGTCGACCCCACCAGCCCCGACCTGCACCTGGGCCACGCCGTGCCCCTGCGCAAGATGCGCCAGTTCCAGGACCTGGGCCATAACGTCACCCTTATCATTGGCAACGGTACCGCGCTGATCGGCGACCCCTCGGGCAAGAATTCCACCCGTCCGCAGCTTTCGCAGGAGCAGATCGAGGCCAACGCCGAGACCTACGTGAGCCAGGCCATGAAGATTCTGGACCCCGAGAAGACCACCATCGTGCACAACGGCGACTGGATCCTTTCGATGGACCTGGCCGGCCTGCTGCAGGTGTGCTCCAAGTTCACCGTCGCCCGCATCCTCGAGCGCGACGACTTTACCAAGCGCTACCAGTCCCAGACGCCGATTGCCCTGCACGAGTTCCTGTACCCTGTGATGCAGGCCTTCGACTCCGTGCAGATCAAGGCCGACGTCGAGATGGGCGGCACCGACCAGCTCTTCAACCTGCTCGCCGGCCGCGAGCTTATGGAGAAGATGGGCATGGAGCCGCAGATCGCGCTTACCATGCCGCTGCTCGAGGGCACCGATGGCGTGCGCAAGATGTCCAAGTCCTACGGCAACTACATCGGCCTGACCGATGCTCCCAAGGACATGTTCGGCAAGACCATGTCCATCCCGGACGAGATGATCGGCAAGTACTATCGTCTGGCCAGCTCGCTCACCCCGGCCGAGGTCGACAAGATTGACGCTGCCCTGGCCGACGGTTCCGCCGATCCCTATGAGCTCAAGCGCGCGCTGGGCCGCGACCTGTGCGACACCTATCACGGAGCCGGTGCCGGCGACGAGGCCCAGGCCGAGTTCGACCGCGTGTTCAAGGAGGGCCAGCTTGCCGACTTCCCCGAGAAGCATGTCGAGCTGACCGTCAACGACGAGGGCCAGATCTACCTCGCAGGCCTGCTTAAGGACCTGGGCCTTTCGGCGAGCGCCGGCCAGGCCCGTCGCGACATTGACGGCGGCGGCGTCAAGATCAACGGCGAGGCCGTGGCTCCCAAGAGCTACAACATCGACCCGAGCGCCCTCAAGCTGGGCGACACCCTCTCCGTAGGCAAGCGCAAGGGCTTCAAGTTGGTCTAACGAGCAAGTTGACCTCACAAGTGCAATAAGGCCGCAGCCGGGAATCCCGACTGCGGCCTTTTTGGTTACGACGATCCCTTGGGGACGGAGGGATCATTTGGCGGTGCCGTTAAGCGGAAGGGGTGTTAGCGGGACTTTCTTTTGGGCATACAATGGCTATTGGCTTGCTGCGGTGAAGGTCTGTCCGCTCCGCAGCTTTTTTCTACAGTTAAAGGAGTATGTATGTCCGTTGAGGTCATGAGGTCTGTGATCGAGGCCGCTGAGGGTCGCGTGCCCGTCGACACGCTGTTTACCAATGCGCAGATTGTCGACGTGTACGGTCAGCGCGTGGCGCCCGGTAGCGTTGCCGTCAAGGACGGTCTGATCGTCGGCGTGCTCTACGACGGTCGCGACGATGCCGCCGGTACCTATGAGGCTGCCGAGGTTATCGACTGCCAGGGTCGCTATCTCGCCCCCGGCTTTATCGACGGACATCTGCACATTGAGTCCTCGAACATCCGCCCCGCCGAGTATGCGCGCATGGCGGCGACGCGCGGTACTACCACCGCCATTGCCGACAGCCACGAGATCGCCAACGTGGCGGGCCTGGACGGCCTGCACTTTATGATCGAGGACGGTCGCCGCGCGCCCATTTCCATCAAGTACATGATGCCCTCGTGCGTGCCCGCGCTGCCCGATGAGCAAGCGGGCGCTGTGATTACCGCCGCTGACATGCAGGCGTTTTTTGCCGAGCATCCGGGCGATGTTTTTGGCCTGGGCGAGATGATGAACCTGCCGGGTGTCTTTATGGCCGACCCCGAGACCTGTGCTCGCATCGATGCTGCCAACCAGACGCCGTCCAAGCAGGTCGACGGCCATGCACCGCTCATTGCCGGCAAGGACCTTAATGCCTATGCCGCGGCGGGCATTATCGCCGATCACGAGTCGACGATTCCCGAGGAGGCGCTCGATAAACTGTCTCGTGGCATGTACGTGATGCTGCGCGAGGGCACGTGCAGCCATGACCTGGCCAATCTGTCGCCGATGCTGCTGGAGAACCCCGCGCGCGCCCGCCGCTGCTGCTTTGCGACTGACGACCGCGCCCCTTCCGATGCGCTTGCGACTGGCATGATCGACAATGCCTGCCGCGTGGCGATTGAGGCCGGTATCGACCCCGTGGTCGCTATCTCTATGGCGTCCCTCTCCACGGCCGAGGCGTTTGGCCTGGATCACGGCTGCCGCGACCCGCACGAGCTGCGTGGTGCGATTGCCCCGGGCAAGCGTGCCGACCTGCTGGTGCTCAATGACCTGACGTTTGCTACGGCTCCGCATCGAGTATATGCCGCCGGTGCTCTGGTGGCGCAGGACGGCACCTTTGTGGGCGAGATCGCACCCGAGATGGCCGAGGTTGCGGCCCTTGCCGATGAGCTGCGCGCCTCCGTTAAGCTGCCGAAGCTTTCGCTCGACGTGTTTGACTATGCCTTTAAGCCGGGCGAGGCCGTTATCGATGTCATCCCGGGTATGGCTATCACGGGTATGGCTCGCCCCGAGAGCGCCGAGGGCCTGCGCCGCATTATGCTGATCGAGCGCCACGGCCGCGGCGTGTCGCTGCAGGCCGAGGGCGCCGACGGTGACGGCCCCGCGGGTCTGGGCTTGGTTGGCAAGCATATCGGTCGCGGCTGGGTGCGCGGCTTTACCATCACGGGTGGCGCCATTGCCTCCACGATTGGCCACGACTCGCACAACGTGTGCGTGGTGGGCGACAATGCGGCGGATATGATGGCTGCCGTTGAGGCCGTGGGCCAGGGCGGCCACGTGCTGGTGCGCAACGGCGAGGTCGTGGCGCGCATTCCGCTGGCGCTCGGTGGCCTTATGAGCGAGGGCACGGCCGAGGATGTCGCCGCGCAGCACGACGACTTTATGGTCAAGGCGCGCGCCATGGGTATCGAGCCGCCGCTCGACCCCATCATGGGCATCATTTTCCTGCCCCTGCCGGTAATCCCGACGCTCCGCATCCGCCCCGAGGGCATGTTCGACGTCACGACCTTCACCTACGCCGACTAGTCATCGGGGACGTTCTTAAACGACTAGCCGTCGGGGTGGCGTGTCGCCTGACGCCGCGACCGTGAGACCTCTGGCATGTGTGAGCTATTTGCCAGGTCCTTGTAACGTTTACGCCCGCGGAGTCTTATTTGAGCTCCCTTTGGGTACGTTGGAATCGGATACACGTTCGATTCCAACAAGCCCGAAGGGAGCTTTTCTATGTTTAAACTGATTGCATCCGATATGGACGGCACACTGCTTGACGAAAACGGCCAGGTGCCTCCCGAGACCTACGAACTGATTCTGGCGCTACACGAGCATGGCGTGCATTTCGCCGCATCGTCAGGTCGTCGCTACGATCGCCTATGCGAGTTCTTTGCGCCCGTTCGCGACAAGATGGACTTTGTCGCCGCTAACGGCGCCCAAGTCTACGCCGACGGTAAGATGGTAGACCGTGAGGTGTATTCCCACCTGGCGATTCGAAGGCTCGCCCAAGCCGTCAGGACGTTTCCCAATCTGCATCTTGCGCTCTTTGACCGAACCAAGTCCTTCCTGCTCGATGACGAGTGCAAGTTCGTGCGTGAGGTCGATAAGGACCTTCCCAATGCCGAGCGTATTTGGGAGCTGCCCGATCCCAGCGTAAATATCATCAAAGCGAGTATCTTTTGCGACGACAGTGCGGTTATGGACAGTGCGTACGTGCTACAGCGCGAACTTGGTCAGCTCTTTACTTTTGCGCCTTCGGGCAACGCGTGGATCGATGCCATGCAGCCTGGTGTGTCGAAGGCCTCGGGTATCGCGCAGCTCGCGGAGCATTACGGCATTGGTCGCGACGAGGTCATGGCGTTTGGCGACTCGATGAACGATTACGAGATCATTCGCTTTGTCGGCATGGGCTGCGCGATGGAAAACGCGCGTCCTGCGCTCAAGGCCGTTGCCGATCGTGTGGTGGGGCACAACCGCGACCACGCCGTCCAGCAGGAGCTCCGTCGCGTGCTGGAGGGCCTCGCCTAGACCGGCAGTTGGGTGTTCCCATTATGTCGACAGCCGGGGACGGTCCTTGCACGAACTGCGCGAAGACTGTCCCCAACGACTAGTCGTTTAAGAACGTCCCCAACGACTAGGCGAGGGCGGCCATGATGGTGCGGGCGACGCCGTCGTGGTCATTGTCGAACTCGGTGATGGCGCCGGCAGCCTCGCGGTCCTCGGGCTCGCCGTTGATCATGGCCGTGCCGTGGCCCGCTGCCACAAGCATCGGGATGTCGTTGATGTTGTCGCCGAAGGCCCAAGCATCGGCAAGGGGCTCGTCCAGATGCTCGCACAGCCAGGTCAAGGCAGTTCCCTTGGTGGCGCCCTCGCCCATGACCTCGATATTCATGGCGTACGAACGCGTGACCTCAATGCTTCCGAGCGTGTCGAGCTCAGCCGCGATGGCGTCGCGATCGGCCGGGTCGTGCCAGTACATGGCGATGCGTTCGAGCGTCTCGACCTCGTCGATCTTGCTGTCGATATTCATGTCGATCGGTGTTCGTGTGCGCTTGAGCGAAGCCGCGATGTGGGGGTCGCCGCCGCAGAATTCGTCCAGGCGCGTGTAGAGCGAGCGGGGGAGGAAGCACTGCCCGTCCGCGAAGATATCGAAGGTCACATCGTGGCCGGCGGCAATGCGATGGATGCGGTGGGCAATGCCACGGTCGAGCGGACGGCTCAAGATGCACGTGGCGCGCGAGGCGTCGGTGGGCGTATCCTCGTCGAGCTGCCAGACGCTGGCGCCGTTGGCACAGACCGCGTAGTGCACGGCGGGATGGGCGAGAATGGGCTCAAAGATGCCCGACAGTGGACGTCCCGTGCAGGGAACAAACTCGATGCCACGACGTGCGAGCTCGTCGAGCATCGCCCAGGTGGCATCGCTCATTTGCTTATCGCTCGTCAGCAGCGTCCCATCCATATCGGAAAACACAATCATTTGATGCAGCCCTTTCTACTGGCATAAAAAGCGTGGCCGAGGGCTTGGGTCCCTGGCCACGCTCGAGTTCTATAACGGTCCGCGTCCTAGCGGTCGGCGAGCGGCTTGTACTCCAGCGGCTCGATCACCGGACGATAGGCGGGGCGGATGATACGGTGCGCGCAGAAGAGCTCTTCCATGCGGTGTGCCGACCAGCCGGCCATGCGGGCGACGGCGAATAGTGGCGTAAAGAGCGTTTCGGGCACGCCGAGCATCTTGTAGATAAAGCCCGTGTACAGGTCGATGTTGGCGCAGATGGGCTTGGTCATGCCGTGGTCGCGCATGACCTGGGGTGCCAGGCGCTCGATGCGCTCGATGAGTGCGAACTCTTCGCCCAAGTCCTTCTTGGCTGCCAGCGAGCGCGCGTAACGACGGCAGACCTCGGCGCGCGGGTCGCTGAGCGTATAGACGGCGTGGCCCATGCCGTAGATGAGGCCCGTGCCGTCGAAGGCCTGCTTGTCGAGGATCTTGCCCAGGTAGGCCGCGACTTCGTCCTCGTCCTCCCAGTTGGAGACATGCGCGCGGATGTCCTCGTGCATAGACACGACCTTGGCATTGGCACCACCGTGGCGCGGGCCCTTGAGCGAGCCGATAGCCGCGGCGTAGGCGGAATACGGGTCGGTGGCCGAAGACGACAGCACGCGGCAAGCGAAGGTGGAGTTGTTGCCGCCGCCGTGCTCGGCATGCAGCATGAGCATAACGTCGAGCAGCATCGCCTCATCGCGGGTGAACGCCATGCCGCCGCGCAGGACCTGTAGGATGGTCTCGGCGGTGGAGAGACCGGGCGTAGGGTGCGGCACGTGAACCTCGGAGCCGCGAAGCTTGGCGACCGAGGCCATGTGTGCGAAGGCGGCGATGCGCGGGAGACGTGCGAGCATGGAAATGGCGACGTCGATTTCGTGCTCGGGCGTGATCACGTCTGGTTCGGCATCGAAGGCGTAGAGCAGCAGTACGGCGCGCTGGAGCACGTTCATGATGCTCGACGATACCGTGGTCATAGGGAACTCTTTAACGTACTCGTCGCTTAGATGTCTAAAGGCGCCCAGGCGCTCGCAAAAGCCGTCGAGCTCTTCCTTGTTGGGCAGCGAACCCGTGATAAGCAGATAGGCGACTTCCTCGTAGCCATAGCGATTCTCGGCCTGGGCATTGTTGACCAGATCCTCGATGCTGTAGCCGCGAAGCGTGAGCTTGCCCTGATCGGGCACGACCTTTCCGTCGACCTTGTTGTAGCCGTGCACATCCGAGATACGAGTGAGACCCGCGACCACGCCCGAGCCGTCGGCATTGCGTAGGCCGCGCTTGACATTGTGCTCGACAAACAGGCCCTCGTCATAAGGGTCGGTCGGCAGGCCGTGGTAGAGGCTTTCGCTCTCAGACGAAATCTGGCGGCTTGCTTCGTAATCCAGAACCAGTCGGCTCAAGTGGTCATCGAAGCGGTAATAGATTTTCTTGGCGTCGTAGGCCATGCGCGCTCCTCTCCGGGCCGCATCGGGGTGGCCTGCATGGGCATGCGCGTGTCAGGCTATCCCCAGCGGCCTGCTCGCTACAGGCGGTACATAAAGTTAAAGACGTCCTCGCGCTGGATGGACACGTTGACGCCCGAAAGCTCGCCGGCCTCGGCCAGCGCCTTCTGCAGCTCGGCGAAGTCGAGCTTGGACTCGGCGGTATCGGCCAGCATGGTCATGGTGAAGATGTCCTCGATAATGGACTGCGTGATGTCGCGGATGTCGACGTTGGCCTCGCCCAGGACACGGGTGACGCCGGCGACGATGCCGGGGCGGTTCTTGCCAAGGACGGTGATGACGATACGGGAGGACGAGATCTCGGCCATGGGAAACCCTTTCGCGTGGTTGCGGCGCGCGCGGGGCGCTCCGCTACGGTACAGTGTTCATCATTGTACCTGTCTGGCGCCAAAAGAGGTGCGCTCGCTGCGGCGTTACATGCCTGCAACATGAGCGTAAGGGGGAAGGCCGCACGGGGAAGAGCCGTCTGGCGCGTGTCCGGCTCGTGTTGGGTTGATTTCCGATCTCAGCCGAACACATTGAGCGGACAGGCCGTTCCCGCAGTCAGCCGAACGCCTCCGACGGCTGATTTCGAACTGGAAGCGGAGGGCATCCCCGCCCTTCGGTAGGGGATACCGCTCCGCGGCGCATGCCGCGGGCGGCGCCCCTATCGGACCACCGTGACCTCAGTTGGGATGGGCCCAGCACTGCCGCGTACTCGGTGAGCTAGAGCCAACTGTTCGTCTTCACGTCGCGTATGGCGATATTTCGGTCGTCCGGCTCGGTGATGCCGTAGCCGAACGCCTGGAGCGTCTCGATGGACTCCTGGATCCTCTGTTGGAACATTGGACCCGGATCGACCCTCGGCCCGAGGTGCCCGCGCCAAAGGCACGGCGTGGCGCGCAGCATGTTATGGATTTTGGAGATGGGCTCGATGTCGGCGTAGACGTTGAGCGTCGCCATGGCGTCCTTGTGGCCGAGGATCGATTGGAGCGCCTTGATATCGCCGCCTTGGCGGATCCACTGCGTTGCGAACGTGTGGCGAAGGCCGTGGAACGTGATCAGCTCGTCGTTGGTGCCCATGAGGCCGTTGGTCTCCGAGAACGTCTTGAACGCCCTGCGGATATAGCTTGTCGTCGCGAAGGTCGCGCCCGGCTCCGACAGGATGTAGCAGTCCCCGATCTCGACCGCCCCGGTAAGGCCGCGCAAGCGCAGCTTTCCGCAGTCGATCTCGTGGGTCTCCTTCAGGAAGGGGAGTAGGCCGACCGGGTCGATGGGGATACCCCTGGCGTCATGGGTCTTGGTGTCCTTGATGAACGAACCCATTCCCTTCGCGTACGCCACCGAGTGTCTGATCGAGATCAGGCCCGTCTCGAAATCCACATCGCACCACCGAAGGCCGCAGACCTCGCCGATTCGCATCCCCGTGTGCAGGGCGAGTACGACTGCCCTCTAATCCTCGGCGGACCAATCGAGTCCGAACTCTTTTCTGGCATCCTCTTCGCTCATGACTTCGAGAAGGTCTCCAGGTTGGCAACGAAGGGCGAGGCATAGCTGCTCGAGCGTGTTGAAGCGAATGCCGCGAATATGCCCCTTTTTAATACGGGACAGGTTCACGGGCGTGGTTCCAATCCTTTCGGCAAGTTCGTTCGAGGAAATCTTTCGCTCGGCCATGATCTTGTCGAGGCGAACAATTACGGGCATGGCGTTTCCTTACGCAATCTCGTCGGAGTCGAGGTACAGCTCTCGAGCGTACAGGAAGAGCTGGGAAAGCATGAACAAGACGATGCCGAGAACCAGAGAGGTCCAGTCGAATGATGAAGCGATCTCTTGGGTGCCGACGGTCCCCTCGCCGCCAAACATCGAGACGGAGGCTTCGAGTGAGCCGGCGTAGAGGCTGGTGGCAGCTTGAACAATGAAGAGAATGCCGAGCACCTTCAAGCACGTCGCAGACCCTTTCTTGAAGGGGTCTGCGCTCTTGATCGTCCACACGAGAACGGCGCTGAGGATGGTCGTAGCGATACCGATGACGGCAGGGGCCAATGTCGAGATCGCAAGGGCTGGATACGCGGGGGAGTCTGCAATCACAGGGTTGTCGAGCACTTCGATTGCTGGCTTTAAGGAGAACGCCACTTGTGCGATGGCGGTGACGCAAAGGGCCGCAGAGGCTATCGCACATGCGATGCGGAAGGAATGAAGCCGGGGGGTGCGATTGTCGGAACTCATAATAACCTCCGAAGAATTTAAAAAACTCAGGTTACTTTTTAATAGTTTATGTTAAATTGACTTTGCCGGCAAGTAATCACAGCATACTGCAACCGAAACCCCTCTAGATTGGAGAGGATTATGTTCAGTACTGTTAAGTCGTGTAAGCTCTTGGTTTTCCTCGGCCTCGCTCTTTGTCTGTTGCTGCCGGGAGCCCCCGCTTTTGCGGATACTCCGATGCCTCCTTCCCAGGAGAGCAGCCAGTGTGCCCTCGTTGAGCCCCTCGGGTATACGGACGACGTCGTCGATACCTACTGGAGCTACAGCTGTCCTCGCGGCGTAAGCGGGCACAGCATCTCGATGTTCAACATCTCTTACAAGACGATCTCCTACCGAAATGGCTATCGCCGATCCGCGCATCATAGGGAATCCCGCCTCGCTGCAATGTGCTCCTGTGGTGTTCTTGGCACAACTGATAAATGGCAATTTGTCTATAGCACCTACTAGATGCGAGGAGGGGCCGAGCATTTTGTTCGGCCCCTCTGTTCCGACTGGATGAGGTTAAGGTTGGCGATGAATATGCTCAAAATCTCGAAGGCAATCTTTAGGTCGCTCCTCTCCTCCAGGTCACTCTGTGTTGCCGTTGTTGCGTTGATGGTTCTTTGTGCTCTGCCCGTCTTCAGGAGCGCGGCTGGCATCGACGGACGGGTTGAATACCTCGAGTCGGGAATAACCCGTGTTGAGCAGGAATTGTCAGCATCCTATGCGGATGCGCTTGTGAATGCGGGGGAGGAGGGCGTCTATACCTCTTCATCAAGCATGCCCGCGCTTCTGTACCCTCTTGCCGCGGGGCGTCTTGTCTTGGCGCCGCTCTCTCCTCTGCTTCCGTTTCTGCAGGTATCGGATGGAGCGTACTCCTTTTATGACGGATCGAAGGAGTACTTGCTATGGGCCGCAACGGCCGTTGCCGTCTCGTTCCTTGCCGCGCGTCTTAACAAACGTGAAAAACTCATCATCCAGGCACCGATGGGTGAGCTGGGCAGGCTTGTTGCATCGAGCGTATGGGCGAGTGTTTTTGCGATGCTTGCCGTCTTCGCCGTCAATCTTCCAGGGATAATCGCCGCACTTGTGAAGAATGGCCCGGGCTCGCCGTTCTATCCGATAGGCTACGTTCAATATGCGACTCCGGTTATCAAACCGGCTTGGCTGGTGTTCGCACAGACGGCCATCTTGCAATTCTTGGTGGCGGCGTTCATCTCGCTCGTCGTTCACCTTGCCGTGAAGATTGCCAATAACCCTACGCTTGGAATCGTGTTCGTATGTGCCCTGATGGGGGCGACGATGGTTCCCGGGTATTACGGAAGATCCATCGCTTTACGTGAGTTCGCCCTGTTGAATCCCCTTACGTATGCGAACACTGAGTTGACCGTCGGCGCCTATAGCCCGTACCCGACAACGCAGATAGTGAATCTGCCTGGACTTTGCTTCGAGCGTGGCGCGATTACCCTCGTATGCGCAATCGGGATCGAGGTGCTGGAAATTAGCCTGCTTTGCGTTGCTGGAAAGAGCGGCTGCGCGCGCCCGATGTCCCCGATTTGTCTTGAGAGAGGTTCCTTCGCTGCATCGAGAACGGCAACTCGTTCGAGCGCTTGTGCCTCCGCCGTTGCATACGTAAGAACGATGGGGAAACTGCTCCTGCGTTCTCCTACCCTCGCCGTATGCGCGATTGCAATGTCGGCGACGATGCTGGCCCCGGCTCTGGTCGAGATGTTTCCTGACGCTGATAACGTTTCCGCTGTTCGGTATAGGGATGGGGAGCTCCGTTCAATAGATCGGTATCTAGAGCAGAACGCTGCGAATATGGACGTCGAGGGCAAAGCGGCCCTGGAAGACATGCGGGATGCTCTTTCGGGTTTCGTGTACGCGCCTATGCCTGCGGAGGGGTTTCGAAGCCTTGCGACGTACGAGCGCGCTCGAGGTGAGCTGGGCGCGGCAGATGCGACTCTCCTGCAATCGATCGGAATCGAGCCGGAGACTCCTTCTCGTGCGGAGGCGCGCGCCCTTCTGCTTGAGTCGATCGCGAGCTTGCCGGACCCCAAGGTTTACGAGTTAAGTACGAAGATGCCCCCATTAATCCTCCTTTCGTATCTCCAGGCAGCGCTTCCCTCCTTATTTTTGCTGTTGCCCGTGGTTGTCACATCGCTCGCGTGCACCCACCTGCAGTGTCGTTCCCTTCTGGTTCTCCAGATCCCCGCAACAGCGCATGTGCGTTTTCTGACGGCTGTTGCGCTGGCTCTCCTGCTTGGCTTGGTGCTGCTTTTGGTGTCGATGGTTCCCGCTGTCGTTGTGTCCGTGATTAAGAACGGTGCGGGTGGATCGGAGTATCCCGTCGCTCTCATTCGGGCGGGAGCTTCGACAACGTCCATGGTGGGGGAGGCGGTGTTGTGCAGTATTCCGTTGCTGGTCATGGCATACGGCGTGATTTCCGTCGTCGCTGCGTTGACAGCAGCGATTAGCCGCAACCCCGTTGTCACCGGAATGGTTTGCGCGGTTCTCTTGGTGTTGGGTTCGTTGAGCGCTCATGTTGAAAGCGTGGGCATGGGCGTCGCGCTGCTGGCTCCATTCGCCTCGTTTGATCCCGCTTCCCAGGTGGGGACGATTGGGTTCCTTGGGCGAGGGACGAACGCGATGCCTTTTGGAGAGGTCGTCGGCGCATCGGGCGCTCTGCTGGTGGTCTTGGGCGCCGTATCTCCGTTGATGGTGCGCCTGAGTGTTCCAAAGATCGAAAGGGGATGATCTCGATGATTGACCTTCAAACGCTGACGATCTCTTATGGAAAGAAGGTGCTCGTAGATTCGGTGAACGCTGAGTTTGCCCCGGGTACGGTCTACGGTCTCGTCGCTCCGAACGGGCATGGAAAGACGACGTTGCTGCGTGCGATGGCAGGTTTGCCGGGTCCTCGCGTGGACGGGAGCATCGTTCTGGATGAGGTGCAGGGTACGGGTGCGAGAGAGGTCCGTTCTATGATCTTCTATGCACCTGGTGAGGGGACGCTGCTGTATCCCGGATTGCGTGCGGAAGATCATCTCAAGATGGTTTGCGATATGTGGCCGCATGCTCGCGATATCGAAGAGATAGTGGAACAAACGCAGATAGGCGAGTTCGCGAAGATGAGGATCCGCACTCTGAGCCAGGGCATGAAGCAGCAGCTTACCCTGGCGATTGCGTATGCGACGGGCGCGCGGTACCTTCTATTAGATGAGCCCATGAACGCGCTCGACCCCAGCAGGGTGGACTTGCATTCCGAGATTCTCAGGAAGCTGGCCGATTCTGGTACGTGCATCATCATGTCATCCCACATCTTGGATTCGGTCGATAGGCTGTGCGATGAGATTCTGTTTTTGAAGGATGGGAGGCTCATTAGAAGCATTCCGCAAGATGATGCTGCGCCGAAGTCTCCTGGATCCCATTTCGCAAAGCCTGCCGGACGCGCCGAGGGTGCGCTAAGCACGTATCGGCGACTCTACGAAAAGGGCGGGTAGAAATGCAAGTTAAAAATCTATGTGGTCAATATAATACCGTTGAACCCGCATATCGATACCGCTCAGCCATTCGCCTCGCCCCCGTCGCACGTATCTTCATCCGGTCTGTTACTTTTAATCTAACGATTCTTTGAGGAACGTAGGTGCTTCTGAATGTACTGTCGACTTCTTCTCAAACTGATCCTAAGAGACAAGGCCGCATGGATTTGTACGCTCGTTCTCGCTGCAGCCTTTTCCGTCCCCATTGCGTTCAATTCACCCATCTACGGGCCCTTCTTTATGAAGCAGGGCATGCAGGGCTTTGTCGACGCATTCAATATGCGCGCACCCCAGGCCAGCGGCACAGACCTATCGCCAGAGCAGCAAGCTGACGCGGAGCTTGCAAGATACGCGAACGCCGCCCTTGCCGCTCAAACCGACGCCGCCTTTCTCGATTCTGCCGAGAGCTACTACGCGCTCATGGGCGAAGGCTTCCAATCCGGGTCCATCGTGGGAGACCGAGAGACCAATGACGCGGCGCTCGCGTATTGCCGTGCCCTGAGCAGCTCCGGCATCACGGATATCCCGGCCTCCGCAAACGACCTGCCATTCCTTTCCTTCCTGCCTTACGCCATTGCCACGGCGCCGTCTTTCCTTCCCTTCATCCCCTTCCTTCTCTCGTCGATACTCCTGCTCGGGGCCACAAGGCCTGCGACCCTGGCGGCAAAGGCGCCCGCGCCCAAATTCCGGCGCCTTATCCAGATCGTGTTTTCGATAATCGTCGCGGGGACCGCGATGCTCCTCGCCGGCCTCGCACCCGGGGGCATTTACGCCTTGGTCCTAAACGGCTTCGGGCAAATTGGGTACCCGATCGCCTTCTTCCATGACGGCGCGCTTGCCACCACGACCGCGGGAAACGTCTTCACGACCCTGCTTCTCGCGCTGCTTGCGGGCGGAACCTTGATATCCGTTTGCTCCGCCGTCCTATCGACCGCAACGAGGCGCGTCCTCGCGGGCCCCCTTGCCTCCGCGCTGCTTGTCGCGGCCCCGGCATTCCCGTTGCTGTCCGATTCGGCGCTGGAGCATAACGCCGCGCTCAATCTCCTGCCGCTGGCCGTGTTCTCGCCTATCGAGGCAACGGGCTACGTAGGATGCTTCCCGACAGAATTCATTGGCTCCGGTTCAGGCAGCGCATCGATGCTTGCCGTGGCCCTGGCATACGTCGCGGTCCTTTTTGCGGTCGGCGCCGTTGCGACACGTTCCCCCAAACAGCCTGGACCCGCGAAAAAGCACCATGGGCTCGAGCTTCTGGACGCGAGCGTGGGATACGGAAGCACGACGATACTTTCAATCGGGTCGCTTTTCCTGAGCCCGGGAACGGCGGCGGGCCTCGTTGCTCCCAACGGCTCGGGGAAAACCACCCTTCTTGAAGCGCTGTCGGGCCAATTTCCCACCCGCATCCGCTCGGGAAGCCTGGCGGCAGACGGAATCAGCCAACGTCAATCAGCCGAATTTGCAGAACTCGTCTACCTGAGCTCTTCAGACGGCACGGATCTCTATCCCACGCTATCAGCCCTCGAGCACCTTGCTTTCGTTGGGGAGGCGTGGAAATCGGCCACCGACATCGACTCGCTCTGCAGCTCCCTCGGAATCTCCCCATATCTCGACAAGCCGACCCGTAAACTCTCGACAGGAATGAAGCAGCAGGTAAAGCTTGCCATGGCGATATCGACCGATTGCCCGTACCTCATCCTCGATGAACCGCTGAACGGCCTCGATCCGGGAAAGCGGAAAACCTCCTGCGACGCGATGCGCAGCGAGGTGGCGCGGGGACGAAGCGTGCTCATTTCAAGCCATCTGCTCGACGACCTGGCAGACCTCACCAACTCGTTCTACTTCATCGAGGCCGGCACGCTCGTGGAAAAGATCGAGTCGTCCTCGCAGACGCTCAAGCAGGAATACCTCGATACATACGAGGGAGGCGAATGACATGAAACGGTTGATTTCCGATCTCAGCCGAACACATTGAGCGGAAAGGCCGTTCCCGCAGTCAGTCGAACGTCCCCGGGGCCCTTCTCAGGCCCCGGGGACGGCATTTTCCCAGTTGAAGGAACGGTGGAGATGTGTTTCGATGGGTCAGATTCGTGTCGTTCCGAAAAGACCGTGAACCTTTTGTGGGACGCGCGGCGCCGTGGTACCATAGCCGAGTTTGTTGTCTTGGTCGGAAACCAAGACGCCTTATGCGCTGATCGGTAACCAGCGCCTGACCAATAAGGAGTCCTACCATGAAGCAGGGTATCCATCCCCAGTATGTCGAGTGCACGGTGACGTGCTCCTGCGGCAACACCTTCAAGACGCACGCTACCGTGTCCGAGATGAAGGTCGAGCTTTGCAACGAGTGCCACCCGTTCTACACCGGCCAGCAGAAGTTCGTCGACACCGGTGGACGCGTCCAGCGCTTCGCCGACAAGTTCGGTGGCGCCGCTGCCGCCCAGCTCAAGAAGGCTGAGGAGGCCAAGGCTGCCAAGGCCGCCAAGGCTGCTGAGGCCGAGGCTGCTCGCAAGGCCGCCGCTGAGGCTAAGGCTGCCGAGAAGGCTAAGCGTGCCGCTAAGTTTGCCGAGGAGGCTGCCAAGCAGGCCGCCGAGGCTCCTGCAGAGGCTCCCGTCGAGGAGGCCGCTGCCGAGGCCGAGACCACCGAGGCTGCTGAGTAAATAGCTCGCCGCGGAATCACTCGCATTCATGGCATGAGGGCCGTGCATCCATTTGGGTGCGCGGCCCTTTTCTTTTTATTGGCGCAAGCTAACCTGTCCCCGTGGCACCAAATGGCAGAGAGACGGCGTTTGCTCAGATAAAACCTGCCAAAATAAACCTGTTCCATTGCGGCAGGTTGGTCATAGTTATTACGTGGCGGTCGAGGTCGACCGTATAGGCCGCGCCTTGTTTGGCTAAAGTACAATCATCTGTGTTTAACTCGCCCGCAGCTGCACGGCGTGGGCGATGGCCAAAAAGGAAAACCACATGGGATTCATGTCAAAGCTGCTGTCCTTTGGATCCGATAAGGACCTTAAGCGCTACTACAAGATCGTCGACCAGATCAACGGTCTTGAGCCCCAGTTTGAGAAGATGACCGAGGAGGAACTCCGCGGCCAGACCGATAAGTTCCGTGAGCGTTACGCCAACGGTGAGTCGCTCGACGACATGCTCCCCGAGGCCTTTGCCACCGTGCGCGAGGCTTCCAAGCGCACCATGGGTATGCGCCACTTTGACGTGCAGCTCATTGGCGCCATGGCACTGCACGAGGGCCACATCGCCGAGATGAAGACCGGCGAAGGCAAGACCCTCGTCTCCACGTTGGCCGGCTATCTCAACGCTATTGCCGGCAAGGGCGTGCACGTCGTTACTGTCAATGATTACCTTGCCAAGCGCGACTCCGAGTGGATGGGCCGCATCTACAAGTACCTGGGCATGACCGTCGGTCTGCTCCAGAACAACATGCCGCTCGAGCTTAAGCGCCCGGCCTACCAGGCAGACGTCACCTACGGTACCAACTCCGAGTTCGGTTTCGACTACCTGCGCGACAACATGGTTACCCGTCCCGAGCAGCGCGTGCAGCGCGGTCACAACTACGCCATCGTCGACGAGGTTGACTCCATCCTGATCGATGAGGCTCGCACCCCGCTGATCATCTCGGGCGCTGGCACCAAGTCCGCCAGTACCTACAAGGACTTCGCGCGTGCCGTGCGTGGCCTTGAGCGCGGCGAGGACGTGTCGCACGACATGCTTACCGCCACCGAGGACGTTGAACCCACGGGCGACTACGTCATGGACGAGGCCAAGCACACCATCGCTGCCACCGAGCGCGGTCTTAAGAAGATCGAGCGCCGCCTGGGTATCGATGACATCTATGCCGATCTCTCCGGCCAGCTGGTCAACCACCTGCAGCAGGCGCTGAAGGCCCAGTACATGTTCCACCGCGACAAGCAGTACGTGGTCACCAACGGCGAGGTCAAGATCGTCGACGAGTTCACCGGCCGCATCATGGAAGGCCGCCGCTACTCCGAGGGCCTGCATCAGGCCATCGAGGCCAAAGAGGGCGTGCTCGTGCGCGAGGAGAACCAGACGCTGGCCACCATCACCTTGCAGAACTACTTCCGTCTGTATGACAAGCTCTCCGGCATGACCGGTACGGCACTCACCGAGGATGCCGAGTTCCGCGAGATCTACAAGCTACCCGTCGAGGTCATCCCCTCCAACAAGCCCGTGCAGCGTGTTGACCACGAGGACCTGGTGTACCGCACCATCCAGGCCAAATACAACGCCGTTGCCGACGACGTCGAGCGACGTCACGCCAAGGGCCAGCCGGTCCTGGTGGGCACCGTCTCCATCGAAAGCTCCGAGAAACTGTCGGCCGCCCTCACCAAGCGCGGCATCGCGCACGAGGTCCTCAACGCCAAGCACCACGAGCGCGAGGCCCATATCGTTGCCCAGGCTGGTCGCTATGGCGCCGTGACCATCGCTACCAACATGGCCGGCCGCGGTACCGACATCTTGCTGGGCGGTAACCCCGACGAGCTGGTGCGCGAGCGCCTGGAGTACGAGGGCCTGACCATGGAGGACGTAACGCCCGAGCAGCTTGAGCAGTTTAACGCCGAGGCCAAGGAGACTTGCAAGGCCGAGCGCGAGCGCGTTCTTGCCGCCGGCGGCCTGACCGTTATCGGCACCGAGCGCCACGAGTCCCGCCGTATCGACAACCAGCTGCGCGGCCGTTCCGGCCGTCAGGGCGATCCGGGCGAGACCCAGTTCTACCTGTCGCTCGAGGACGATCTGATGCGTCTGTTTGGCGGCGACAAGATGGACCGCGTCTCCAAGATGATGGTCACGGCTGACATGGGCGACGATATGCCCATCCAGCACAAGATCATCTCCAAGGCTGTCGAGAGCGCCCAGCACAAGGTCGAGAGCATCAACTTCTCCATGCGCAAGAGCGTCCTTGAGTACGACGACGTCATGAACAAGCAACGCCAGGTCATCTACGCCGAGCGCAATAAGATTCTGGACGGCAAGGATCTGACCGACCACATCACCGAGGTCATGCACGATACCGTGTACCGCTGCGTGCAGGAGTTCTGCACCAAGGACAGTCACGATGGCGAGCGCGACCTGGAGGGCCTGCGCAAGTGGGTTGTGGAGCTCACCGGCCACATCGATACGCCGAAGTTCCCCGACGAGGATTATGAGGCCCTAGCTGCCGATGTCCTGGCTTACGTAGAGAAGTGCTACAACATGAAAGCCGAGCGCTTGGGCGAGGACCTGATGCGCGAGCTCAACACCCAGGTCATGCTGCGCGTCATCGATACCCGCTGGATGAACTACCTGCAGGAGATGGACTACCTCAAGACCGGCATCGGCCTGCGCGGCTTTGGCCAGCGCGACCCGCTGGTCGAGTACAAGACCGAGGCCTACGGCGCGTTCCAGATACTCGTCGACACCATGTACGAGGATTACCTGCGCACGGTTCTGCGCATCGAGATCAAGGCTGCCCCGCGTGTCGTGGAGCACAAGGAGGAGCCCGCGCTCGAGGGTGCGCACTTCTCCGGTCCTGCCGAGGTCGATGGTGACAACGGCGACTCGGTGCTGCGCAAGCAGGCGCAGGTGCAGGCCCGCACGGCTGTCCAGGGTGGTCCGGCTGCCGTCAACAACGGTGGCAAGGTGACGACCTACCGCAAGTCCGAGAGCGACGATCCGTACGTCAACGTGGGCCGCAACGACCCGTGCCCTTGCGGTAGCGGTAAGAAGTTCAAGTACTGCCACGGCAGGAATCGTTAATGGCTGAGGCTTTAGAGGTAACGCCCGCCGAGCTGGACGCGTTTGCGGACCGGCTCGGTGAGGTTGAGTCGTACCTCCATTTGGACGAGAAGCGCACCCGCGTAACGGAGCTCGAGGCCAAAAGCGTCGCCCCGGGCTTTTGGGACGACGCCGATGCCGCTCGCGCCACGATGGAGGAGATCGCGCGCACCAAGGAAGACATCGCTGCCGTGGACACCGCGCGCGGCGAGCTTTCCGATGCCCGCGCTGCGCTGGAGCTTGCCGAGGAGATGGGGGATGACCCCGACGCCGTCGCATTGCGCGAGGAGGCTGCCGCTACGGCAGAACGCCTGGCCCGCGCCATCGACGAGCTTGAGCTTGCGAGCTGGTTTACCGGGGAGTTCGACCATGGCGACGCGATTGTGACCATCAAGCCCGGGCAGGGTGGTTTGGAGGCCCAGGATTGGACCTTCATGCTCTTTAAGATGTACATGAAGTACTGCCAGCGCCGCGGTTGGAAGGTCACCATCAACGATTGCCCCGCGGCCGAGGTCATTGGCATTGATCGCGCGACCTTTACCGTCGAAGGCAAGGATGCTTTTGGCATGCTTCGCGCCGAGGCCGGTGTCCACCGCCTGGTGCGCATTAGCCCCACCGACGACAAGAAGCGCCGCCAGACCACGTTTGCCGGCGTCGAGGTCATTCCGGTGCTGCCCGACGATATCGATATCGAGATCAACCCCGACGACATCCGCGTCGACGTGTACCACGCAAGTGGCCCGGGTGGCCAGGGCGTAAACACCACCGACTCCGCCGTGCGCGTGACGCATTTCCCCAGCGGCATTGTGGTTACCTGCCAAAACGAGCGCAGCCAGATCCAGAACAAGGCCGCGTGCATGCAGATCCTCAAGGCTCGCCTGTACGAGATTGAGCTCGAGAAGCGTGCCGAGGCCCTGGACGAGATTCGCGGACCCAAGACCACGATTGGTTTTGGCAACCAGATCCGCAGCTACGTGCTCTACCCGTACCAGATGGTTAAGGACCTGCGTACGGGCGTGGAGACCAGCAACGTCGAGGCCGTTCTTGACGATGGCGATTTGGATCCGTTTGTGATTGGCTATCACCGTTGGGCTACCGGCAACGCCGATGTAGAAGGCTCGGAGATCTAAAACATCGGGCGGCTTCAAGCCGATGCTAAGCCCAACGGTTGGACGGGTTTGTATTCGGAATAAACCCTGCGCAGGGGTGGTTTTTGTCCGGCGAATCGGTAGAATCGAATACAAGAAGAAGTTCAAAGCGCATCCGATGGGGTGCGCTTTTTTGAGGGAGGCAGCATGGCATATCGTCTGGACATTAAGCGCATTCTTTCGATGAACTTCTTTCACGACCTGCCCCAGATTATGTTGGGGTGCGCTCTGGCCGCTATTGCGACCGACCTGTTTTTGATTCCTAACGGCCTTGCTGCCGGTGGCGTTACGGGCCTTGCCACCATTATCCAGGCGGTCGGCGCATCGCGCGGTCTATCGCTTCCCGTTGGTATTCAGACGATCGTGATGAACGCCTTGCTGCTGCTGGTCGTTATGCGCGAGGGCGGCATGTTCTACGTGGTGCAGACGGCGACAGGCTTTGTGCTGCTGGGCTTTTTCACCGACCTGTTCGCTCCGTTTGTGGCGCCGCTGGCACATGCCGATCTGATGCTGCCCGCTATGTGGGGCGGCATCATCACGGGCATCGGTTATGGCATGGTGCTGCGCGCCGGCGCCAACACCGGCGGCTCGGACACGATTGGCCAAATCATCTCGCGTAATACCTCGCTGCCCGTGGGCTCGACCGTCATGGCGATCGATGTTGCCGTATGTGCGCTGTCGGCTCCGGTCTTTTCAATCGAAAATGCACTATATGCAGGCCTTTCGATGGTCATTAGCGGCTACGTGATCGATGCCGTGGTCGATGGTGGCAACAAGCGTCGTATGGTACTCATCATCTCGGACAAGTTCCCTGATATCGCTGCCGATATTATGTATGGCCTGGGTCGTGGTTGTACCAAGTTTAAGGCGACTGGCATGTATTCGGGTGCCGAGAAGCCGGTGATCATGGTCATCGTGAGCCGTCGAGAGCTCAATACCCTTAAGACGATCGTGCGCGAGCGCGATCCTCACGCCATTGTGACGGTCGCTGACGTTACGGAAGCCTTCGGCGAGGGATTCAAGGACATTAGCGCGTAGGGGCGACCGCGTTCCATCCAAAAGACGTTCACATTGATAAACCGTTTCATCAGCGGTTCTGCCTGCTAAATTGTTGGAGGTAATGATAAAAACTCTGGTAAAGCCATCAGTTTCCAGCATAATGAATGACGTACGTGCATTGCGGCTGTGTTGGGATTACCTTCGGTGCCGTGCGCATCTTGTCTAAAGAGGATGAAAGGAAGGCACAATGAGCGACGAAGAGCTCAAAAAGGTTGCCAACGAGGTAAGGAAGGGCATCGTCACCGGCGTGCACGCTGCCAAGTCCGGCCATCCGGGCGGTTCGCTCGGTGCTGCCGACATCATGACCTATCTGTACTTTGAGGAAATGAACGTCGACCCGTCCGATCCCCGCAAGGCCGATCGCGACCGTTTTGTGCTCTCCAAGGGCCATTGCGCTCCGGGCTTGTACGCCGTGCTCGCCGAGCGCGGGTTCTTCCCCAAGGAGGATCTTGAGACGCTGCGCCACATCGGCAGCCACCTGCAGGGTCACCCCAACATGAACGACACCCCGGGCGTCGACATGTCCACCGGCTCGCTCGGCCAGGGCATTTCCGCCGCCGTGGGCATGGCCGTTGCCGCCAAGCACTGGGGCGATACTTATCGCACGTACGCCCTGCTGGGTGATGGCGAGAGCGAGGAGGGCCAGGTCTGGGAGGCCGCCATGTTTGCCGGCAACCAGCAGCTCGATAACCTCTGCGTGATCGTTGACCACAATGGCCTGCAGATCGATGGTCCCGTCGAGGAGGTCAACGACCCCATGCCGCTGGCAGACAAGTTCCGCGCCTTCAAGTTCCACGTGGTGGAGCTCGCCGACGGCAACGATTTCGATCAGATCCGCGCCGCCTTTGCCGAGGCCCGCGCCACCAAGGGCCAGCCGACCGCCATTATCGCCGAGACCACAAAGGGCAAGGGCGTGTCCTTTATGGAGAACCAGGTTGGTTGGCACGGCAAGGCCCCCAATGATGAACAGTTTGAGCAGGCCATGGCAGAGCTCACGGCCGCCGGAGAGGAGCTCTAGGATGGCAGACGTCAAGAAAATCGCCACGCGCGTAAGCTACGGCGAGGCCCTCGTCGAGCTCGCCAACGAGCACGATGACTTTGTGGTCCTCGACGCCGATCTGGCCGCCGCCACGCAGACCGGTAAGTTCAAGGCGGCCTGCCCCGACCGCTTCTTCGATGTGGGCATTGCCGAGAGCAACCTGATGGGCGTCGCCGCCGGTATCGCGACCACCGGTCGTGTTGCCTTCGCGAGTACCTTTGCCATGTTCGCTGCCGGTCGCGCCTTTGAGCAGGTTCGTAACTCCATCGGCTACCCGCACCTTAACGTCAAGATCGGTGCCACGCACGCCGGTATCTCGGTGGGCGAGGATGGCGCCACGCACCAGTGCTGCGAGGATATCGCCCTCATGCGCGTTATCCCCGGCATGACCGTGATTGTTCCCGCCGACGACGTGGAGGCCCGCGCCGTGACGCGCGCCGCCTACGAGTGCGACGGCCCCGTGTACATGCGCTTTGCCCGTCTGGCCTCGCCGGTCATCAACGACCCCGAGACCTACAAGTTCGAGGTGGGCAAGGGCATCGTCATGCGCGAGGGCGCCGACGTCACCATCATCGCTTGCGGCCTGATGGTCGGCGAGGCTCTCGAGGCCGCTGAGCAGCTTGCTGCCGAGGGCATCGATGCCGAGGTCATCAACATGCACACCATCAAGCCCATCGATGCCGACCTGATCGTCAAGAGCGCCACCAAGACCGGCCACGTCGTGACCGTCGAGGAGCACTCTGTGATCGGTGGCCTGGGCAGCGCCGTTGCCGACGTCCTGTGTGAGCAGTGCCCGACGCCGCTCAAGAAGATCGGTGTCAACGACACCTTCGGCGAGTCCGGCCCGGGTGCCGAGCTCCTGCACAAGTACGGCCTGGACGCCGCCAACATCGTGGCGACCACCAAGGAGTTCTTGGCATAGAGCAACCACCGCTCAAATCGGCCACAAGCCAATAGCAAATAGACGTAGACAGGGACGCCCTCAAAAAGAGGACGCCCCTGTTTTTATATTTCAGCAAAATCAGTGCCGCATCAAGCAAGGCCTTCTTCGGGAAAAGGGCCCAGTACGGCAACGTGCAATTCAGCCCTCCCAACTTTGTATGTGCAGCACCCCAAGATCACGCGGCGACCCCATAGTAGCCGCAGGCCGCGCACAGGATTACCTCCCAAATCTTTCCGCAGGACGGAGGCGCCCCCGCAGCGCGAAGCGCGCAGCGGGGGCGCCGACATGTCCGAGGACGATTTGGGAGGTAACCCTGTGCGCAGCCGGTGGGACCAAACCCCGCCATGCTTCTTATGTGCAGTAAAGCTAATGCTGCTAAAATACTAAGCGCTCATGTAGTTTAAACGCACGACGATAAGGAGCACCAGTGGGTAACCACTTCCGTACCTCCGGTGCGGGCGATGATGCCCCCAAGACGCAGACAGGCGTCCAGGGCAGTCGTTTCGCCACTCCGGATTCAGAGGGCCAGCCTGTTGCTCAGGCCCCCGCTCAGCCGGCAGATCAGGCACAGCCGGCATCCGATCCCTTTGCCTACAATCCCACCAGCGATGTTGCGCTTTCCGGCACGGCGGGTTTTGAGCCCGTTCAGGCTGTGACCGGTCGCGTGGAGCAGCCTCAGGCTGGCGCCGCCGCGCCGCAGCCTAGCATGGCCGGCATTCCCGACCCCATGGCTCCTGTGACACCGGCTCCTCAGCCTGCGCAGTCTGGCCTCTTTGCCGCTATTCCCGATCCCACGCAGCCTGCTGCCCCGGTGGTCGAGAGCGATCAGGCAGCCGAGGTCGCAAGCCTCGATAACGCGCTCAACAACCCCGATTTTACATCGGTGTTTGCGCCCATCGATCCGCAGGCCAGCCGCAAGAAGATGGCCAAGCAGGCCGGTGTCGAGCCCGTTATCCTTATGGAGCATGTCACCAAGATCTATCCGGCACAGCCCAACAAGCCTGCACTCGACGACATCAACATCGAGATCTATCCGGGCGAGTTCGTCTTCCTGGTCGGTCACTCCGGCTCGGGTAAGACCACGCTGCTGTCGACGCTCAACCGCGACGTCAAGCCGACGAGCGGTCGCATCCTGGTTGCCGGTCAGGACCTCATGAAGATCAAGAACCGCAAGGTTCCGTTCCTGCGCCGCCAGATTGGCGCCGTGTTCCAGGACTTTAAGCTCCTGCCGCAAAAAACCGCCTACGAAAACGTGGCGTTTGCTCTGCAGTGCATCGGCAAGCCCAAGGGCGTCATTCGCAGCCAGGTGCCCGAGGTGCTGCGTCTGGTCGGTCTGGCCGATCAGATGGACTCGCTGCCCGACCAGCTTTCCGGTGGCGAGCAGCAGCGCGTTGCCGTCGCCCGCGCTATGGTCAACCGTCCGCCGCTGCTGATCTGCGACGAGCCCACGGGTAACCTCGACCCGGCGATCTCGCTGGGCATCATGAAGCTGCTCGAGCGCATTAACCGCACCGGCACCACCGTGATCGTCGCCACGCACGACCGCGAGATGGTCGATAGCATGCACCGTCGCGTGATCGCCCTCGAGGGCGGCCACGTTATCCGCGACCAGGAGAGGGGAGGTTACGGCAACTATGGCACCAACTAACGTGGGCTACTCCTTCAAAGAGGCAATCAGCCACTTCTTCCGTAACTGGACTACCTCGCTCGGCGCCGTCATCACGATCTTCCTTTCGCTGTTTATCATCGGCCTGTTCATCATGGGCTCCGCGATGCTGAACTCCGTGATCGGCACCGTCGAGGATCAGGTTGTCATCAACGCGTTCATTAGTGATGACGCCGATCAGGCCGATGTTCAGGCTTTTGAGGCCGAGCTTAAGACGTGGAATAACGTCAAGTCCGTGACCTATAAGGACAAGGACGACGCGCTGGCCGAGTATACGAGCAAGATGTCGGGCAACGCCGACGCCACCATGAGCGCGCTCGATGGCCAGAATCCGCTGCCGGCTTCGTTTGCAATTGAGATGGACGATCCGTCCAAGGTCGAGAGCACGGCCCAGAAGCTCAAGAAGAACGCCGACTTCCAGAAGATCGCGGATGATGGCGACGTCAACGCGAGCGTGCTGTACGGCCAGGAGGAAGTGAGCCGCCTGTTCCAGGTGACCAACTACATCCGCATCGCCGCCGTGGTGCTCGTTGGCCTTCTGACCTTTATCGCATTCATCTTCATCAACAACACGATTCGCCTTTCCATCACGGCGCGTCGTCGTGAGATTGCGATTATGCGTCTGGTCGGCGCCAGCAACGGCTTCATTCGCGGCCCGTTTATCACCGAGGGCGTACTGCAGGCCATTTTGGGCTCGCTGCTTTCCATCGGTGTTCTGGAGCTGCTGCGCAATCTGATGATTCCGCGTCTGCAGGAGAGCATCGGCTGGATGTCGTTTGCCCTGCCGATGCAGTACTACCTGGTGACCTATGCTGCGCTGATTCTGGTCGGCGTGATTATCGGTCTCTTTGGTTCTGCCATCGCCATGCGCCGCTACCTGCGCGTGTAGGCATGCCTGGAATTCACCCTTCCAACGGGTCGTCTCTTATGGGGCGGCCCGTTTTTTGATCCCAAGGGGACGGAGGAAAACGGGTCATTGTGGCGCTGGTCTATCTATGTGGCCCGCAATCCTGCCGTCCCCTAGGGATCATTTGGGTAGACTCTTGGGATGTAAACGGCAATCGATAGCAAGGAGGCGCCATGGGGCGCAATAACAAGCATAAGCGTGGAGCTCGCAATAAGCGCGGGCCGGTGCGCAGCGAACGCCGTCCGAGCCTGACCGGGCGCGTGCAGCTCCATGAGCATAGCGCCTACGTTGTAACCGAAAACGGCGACTACAAGGTCATGGGCCGCGGTAAGCGCGAGATCATGGATGGCGATACCGTTGTCGTGAGCATAAAGAACAGCCCGCACGGTGAGCGGCGCGCCGTGATCGAAGGCGTGGTTGAGCGCGCAGCCATAAGCGTGGTGGGTACGTACCAGACCGCCGGTCCGCTCGGTGTGATTGAGCCGCTCGATTCGCGTCTGAAGGCCGACTTCTTCATTCTGCCCGAGGATACCTCGGCGGATCGCCTGGGCGTCCACCCGGGTGATGCCGTTGTCGCGCGCATTTTGACCTACCCGACGCGCCTGGAATCGGGCACCGTGACGATCGAACGCCGCATTGGCGGAGATGACGCGCCCGATTTGGGCGTTCAATATGTGATGGCGCGTTACGGCTATACCGATAGCTATCCCGAGGCCGCGCTGGACGAGGCCGAGGGGCTTTCGCTCGATGTGTCCGCGGCGCTTAAGGACCCGCTCCGCCGCGATCTGCGCGACCGCTTTGTCATCACGATCGACCCGGTCGACGCGCGCGACTTTGATGATGCCATTTCGCTGGAGCGCACGCCCGAGGGTGGTTACAAGCTGGGTGTGCATATCGCTGACGTTTCACACTATGTGGCTTGGGATGGGCATATCGATCTTGAGGCTCGCCATCGTACGACATCGGTGTATCTGGCCGATCGCGTGCTTCCCATGCTGCCCGAACGCCTGTCCTGTGACCTGTGTTCGCTTCGCCCTGACGAGGACCGTCTTGCGTTTACCGTTGACATTGAGCTCGATGCGCAGGGTCGCGTGCGGCATTACGATCCGTACCCCAGCGTGATTCGCTCACGTGTGCGTATGGACTATGACGGCGCTGAGGCGCTGCTGGTGCGTGCCGGCGCGGTGGAGTATGGGGTGCTGGAGGGTGCGACCGAGGATGTTGCGGCTGCCGAGGCCTCGCGCGAGGAGGCGCTTGAGCGTGGGCTTGCATGTGAGGAGACAGCCCGCGGCTATAATGTCGACCTCGGTGATTTTTTGGTTGCCGCCAACGAGCTTGCGGAGCTCCGCCGCCGCATTCGTCGCGCCCGCGGCTCAGTCGATTTTGACACGGCCGAGATTCGCGCTCTATTGGATGAGGACGGAGTACCCGTGCAGATTGTGGCGCGCGAGCGTTCGTGTGCCACGTCGCTTATCGAGGAAGCCATGCTGCTCGCCAACGAGTGCGTTGCAGAGTGGCTGGCAGACCGTGATATCGAGGCGTGCTATCGCGTGCATGAGGATCCGAGCCCCGATAGCCTGCACGGTGCCGCCGTTGCGCTGGCGCAGCTGGGCATCATCGACGATCGCCGTGCTGCCGGTATTGCCCTGGGGAGTCCCGATGAGCTGCAAGCTGCAGTTGATGCTGCCGCCGGTACGGCAAACGCACCGCTCGTCAACACGCTGCTTCTGCGCAGCATGCAGCGTGCGCTGTACAAGCCGCGCAACGAGGGCCACTTTGCGCTCGCCGCGTCGTGCTACTGTCACTTTACGAGTCCCATCCGTCGCTATCCCGATCTGGTGGTGCACCGCGTGCTCAAACTGCAGTTGGCCTATGAGCAGCTCGGCGGCAAGGACGCCTTGGTGCGCACGCCGCGGCTCATCGGCAAAGGTCGCGAGTCGCTGCCGCGCATTCTGCCGCAGATTTGCCGTGCGTGCAGCGATGCGGAGCGTGCGGCCGATGCCGCCAGCCATGCGACGCAAAAGATTAAGATTGCCCAGTACTATGAGGATCGCCTGGGCGAGCGCTATGCCGGAACGGTCTCATGGGTCAGCAGTATGGGCCTGTTCGTACGCTTGGACCTGACACAGGTCGAAGGCTTGGTTTCGATCAAGAGCCTGGGCAACGAGTGGTTCGAGTTTGACGAGGACGCGCTCACGCTCACAGGTGTCGACACGGGGACCCGCTATGAACTGGGGCAGCGTGTGATCATCGAGGTCTCACGCGTCAATACCACGCGCGGGCACTTGGACTTTAAGCTTATCCATTAGCCAAATTCCGACTCATGGTGTGGGGGCGGAGAGCGGCCTTTCGGGACCGCCCTTCGCATTTGAATCGTGGCTATCTTGCCGTCTGCTCGGCCGCCTGCTTGCCTGCTATTGGAGAGGTAAAACCTACCAAAATAAACCTGTCCCTTTTTGGCAGGTTTACAAGAAAGCGGGGATGAGATGGCGACGGTGTATGGTTATGCGCGGGTGAGTTCGCGCGATCAGAATCTTAATCGGCAGCTGGATGCGCTGGGCGCCTATGGCGTGGGCTCGGCGAATATTTATGCCGACCATGCGAGCGGCAAGGACTTCGATCGACCGCGTTATCGTGAGCTGCTGCACGTCCTGGGAGACGGGGACGTGCTAGTGGTGCTTTCTATCGACCGACTTGGTCGTAATTACTCCGAGATTCTTGAGGAATGGCGACGCATTACCAAGGAGCTCGGGGTTGCCATTGTGGTGTTGGACATGCCATTGCTTGACACGCGCGCCAGGGCCAGCGGCACGCCGGATGTGACCAACACCCTGATTGCCGATATTGTGCTGCAACTGCTGAGCTACGTGGCGCAGGTGGAGCGCGAGAATATCCATCGGCGCCAGGCGGAGGGAATTGCAGCGGCGCGGGCGCGAGGGGTTCGTTTCGGTCGACCTCGCAAGCCGTGCCCTCCTCAGTTTGAGCTGGTGCGCGATAGCTATGAGGCAGGCGATATTACCCGCAGCCAGGCAGCAAAGTGCCTGGGCGTGTGCGTGGGGACGTTCGATCGCTGGATGCGCGAGGCGGGGTAGGAGTTTGCGTCGCTTTGTTGCTTCCTGTTGCGATTCAAATTTTGATACGGTGACGATGCCATTTTGGACTACACTCGCTGATATTCAAAAAACGGAGGTTGGCCTTTGGCACGCGTAAAACAAATAATCGGATGGACCGCGATCGCTCTGTTCGTCGCAACGCTGGCGGGCATCTGGGTGCTGACGGAGCAAAACGCGGTGCAGACGTCGTTGCTGAGCGAGTCCACCGCGCGTGTGGTGGAGGGTCAGGCTACGGGCGTACAGGCTGCCGATGCCACGGGTGAAGCTCAGACCGAGAACGGGATGACCGGGGGCACCGATTCGGCTGCTTCGAATGTCCGGTCTGGCCGACTTGCTTCCATTCGCATGTGGGTGGGCGCGAACGTCCGTCGCGTTGCCCATACCGTAGAGTTTTTCTTCGTCGGATTGTTCGCCTCGGTGGTCGTGGTTTGCTTTTCCAGGCGTCCGTGGAGCGTATGCTCCCGTTGCGTGCCCGTGTTGCTCTTTTGCGCCGTCTGCTCCGTTGGCGATCAGGTACATAAGATCTTTGTTCCCGGCAGGCATTTCGACGTTATCGATTTAGGATTCGATGCTGCGGGCTATGTTACCGCGATGCTGTTGGTATTGCTGGCAGCGGCGTTGGTGCGCTATGCGACTCGGCCGATCGGCGCCCATGCGAGGCGCTAGCCGGTAACAAACCCGTTTCTGATCATGCGACCTTGTTGAATTATTTTGTGTCGCGCGTATTTCCGAGCGGTCGGATTTGAGGGGCGAGCGGTAGAACGCTCGCCCTTTGTGCGCCACGATGCGGCACAATGTACCGTAAAAGCTGTTTGTATCCGGTACGAATCATTCGTTGGTCTTTAATTCTTCTCAACGGAGGTGTTTGAGATGGCAAACGGATTGCTTTTGCGGCTTCGCGAGCGTGAGCTCAGCGCGAGCCCGGCGGAACGCAATGTCATCGCATATGTAAGCGCTCATCCGCACGAGGTGGTCGGGCTGTCCGTCCGCGGTCTTGCCGATGCCACGTTCTCCTCGCCCTCGAGCATTTTGCGCTTTTGCAAGCGCTTGGGTTTTGCGGGCTACAAGGAGTTCCAGCGCGAACTGATTGCCGAGCTGGCGCTCTTGGGTGACAAGAAAGACGTTGCCCTCGAGGATATCTCCATGGATGACAGCGTCGAACGTATCGTGGGGAAGGTGATGAAAAGCAACGTGCGCACGATCGAAGCGACGGCGCGAACGCTCGATTACACCGTCTTGGAGCGATGCGCGGCCCATCTTAAGCGGGCACGCGCGGTCAATCTGTTCGGTATCGGTGCCTCTCGTTTGGTCGCGCACGATCTGGCGCAAAAGCTCATGCGTGTCGACAAAGAGTGCCATCTGTACGACGACTGGCATGATCAGCTCTTGTGTGCCAAGAACATGCATGAGGGCGATATGGCAATCGCCTTTAGCTACTCGGGCTTGACGCAAGAGGTGCTGGACTGCACCGCCGAGGCTCAACGTCACAACTGTCCCGTTGTGGCCGTGACCAAAGTAGATGGATCATCCAAGCTTGCCACCATGGCCGATGCCGTGCTCGGCGTCGCTGCGAGTGAACCCTTGGTCCGCAGCGGTGCCATGGCTTCGCGTATGGCCCAGCTTATGGTTGTCGATGCCCTGTACGCTGCTTACGTTGCCAGCGACTACGAACGGGCGACGCATGTCATTAAGCAAAACTACATCGAGAAACAGGAAAGATGAGGTGAAAGAAATGCTCGATTTAACAAAATTCACGACCGAACAGCGTAATCAAAGGTCAATGGACCTCGATACGATGACATCGCTGCAAATCGTCACGACGATGAACGATGAGGATCTTCGTGCCGTCCAGTCGGTCACAAAAGTGCTGCCCCAGGTTGCCACAGCAATCGACTGGGCTGCTGAGGCACTCGAGCGCGGCGGGCGCGTCTTTTACATGGGCGCAGGCACCAGCGGTCGTCTGGGCGTACTCGACGCTTCGGAGTGTCCGCCCACGTTTGGCGTGTCACCCGATCTGATTGTCGGGCTCATTGCCGGAGGCGAGACGGCGTTTATCAAGGCTGTCGAAGGTGCCGAAGACAGCGAGGAGCTTGGCGCGAGCGACCTGCGGGAGCGTGGACTCTCGGACAAGGATCTTGTCGTTGGCCTGGCGGCAAGCGGTCGTACACCCTATGTGGTGGGCGGCCTTGTGTACGCCAAGGCAACTGGGTGCAAGACCATTGCAATTGCCTGCAACCAAGGGTCGAAGATCGGGGAGAGCGCAGATCTTGCCATTGAACCCGTGCCCGGTCCCGAGGTGCTGACCGGCTCAACGAGGCTCAAGGCGGGAACGGTTCAAAAGCTCATTCTCAACATGATTTCGACCGGTGCCATGGTCAAGATCGGCAAGGTATACCAAAACCTGATGGTCGATGTGCAGCAGACGAACGAGAAGTTGGTGGTGCGCGGCCAGAACATCGTGATGGAGGCGACCGGCTGCACGCGCGAGCGCGCTATTCAGGCGCTTGCAGATGCCGGCGGCCACGTAAAAACCGCTATTGTCTCGGTACTGCTGGACTGCGATGCCGAGCAGGCTGCGGTAGCTCTTGATCGAGCGCGAGGCCATGTCCGTGCTGCGGTGAGTGGCCATGAGAAGAGCAATGCCGATGCCCAATAGGTGTGCGGCGTGAGCTGATATGACATCCAGACGAGATACCCAATACAAGGAGGAGTTATGACGAACAAAGAGCTGGCTCAAAAGCTGCTGGACCTTTTGGGCGGTAAAGACAACGTGCTCGCAAACGCGGCGTGTATGACGCGCCTGCGCGTGACCGTCAAAGACGCGGGCAACGTCGACACGGAGGGCATTAAGGCACTCGACGGCGTGATAGGCCTGGTCGAGGACGACACGATGCAGATCGTGCTGGGTCCGGGCAAGGTGAATAAGGTGCTCGAGGAGTTCTCCAAGCTCACCGGCCTTGCGAAAGGCGTTGCTGACGAGAGCGTGGTTGACGCTGCGGCCACAAACAAGGCCGCGCAGAAGGCAAAGTACGAGTCCAAGCCGGTTCAGGCCTTCCTCAAGAAGATTTCCAATGTCTTCGTCGCCCTGCTTCCCGGCATCATTGCGGCTGGCCTCATCAACGGTATCTGCAACGTCATTAACGTCTCGACGGCAGGCGCGCTTGCGGGCGAGTGGTGGTACCAGGGCATTCGTTCCATGGGCTGGGCCCTGTTTGCCTATCTGCCCATCTTGGTGGGCTATAACGCGGCACGTGAGTTTGGTGGCTCCGCTGCGCTGGGCGGCATCGCCGGCATGATGTGTATCGCCAACAGTGCCATGCCCCTGCTTGCGCCTGGCGCGGCTGATCCTGCCACTGCCATTTTGCTGCCGCTCACCAATGCGCAGTACAACCCCGCAGCGGGCGGCATGATCGCGGCTCTTATCGCTGGTGCATTTTTTGCCTGGATGGAGCGTCAGATTCGCAAGGTTATGCCCAACGCACTCGACACGTTCTTGTCCCCGCTGTTGGTGCTCATCATCGGCGCCTTTGCTCTGATGCTCGTCATCCAGCCGGTTGGCGCATGGCTGACGACTGCCATCTTTAGCGTTTTGACCTTTATCTTCGAGAAGCTGGGCGTCCTGGGCGGCTATATCCTGTCGGCAGGCTTCTTGCCGCTGGTTTCCGTCGGCCTGCATCAGGCGCTCACGCCGATCCACGCTATGCTCAACGATCCCGACGGTGCTACCAAGGGCATCAATTACCTGCTTCCCATCCTTATGATGGCTGGCGGCGGTCAGGTCGGTGCCGGTCTGGCGCTGTACTTTAAGACCAAGAACGCTAAGCTTAAGAAGTACGTCGCAGAGTCCATTCCCGTTGGAATCCTGGGTGTGGGCGAGCCTCTGATGTATGCCGTTACGCTGCCGCTCGTTCGTCCGTTTGTGACGGCCTGTCTGGGTGCCGGATTTGGCGGCGCGCTCGCAGCGCTGCTTCACATCGGCACGGTTTCTCAGGGCGTTTCCGGTCTGTTTGGCCTGCTGATCGTCGTTCCTGGCCAGCAGCTCGGCTACGTTGCCGCTATGCTGCTTGCCTATGTCGCCGGCTTTGTCCTGACGTGGTTCTTTGGCGTCGACGAGCAGAAGATCAACGAGTTCTTTGGCGAGTAGTTTGATATCGCGAGCCGTGTTGCTCAGGGCTCGCGGCGCGCGGCAGATTTCTTGATGCTATGGTTGTGCCGGCGGGGCTAACTGCTCCGCCGGCCTTTTTTAAAGGAGTGTTGAAGCGTGAAAACGGGTATTTCGATTTATCTTTCCAGCCCTCTGCAGGATATTGAGCGGACGATCGAGCGTGGTGCCGCGGCGGGTGCGCGCTATGCGTTCACCTCACTGCATATTCCCGAGGATGGGGGAGCGGCGTATACCGATAAGGTCCGTCATGTGCTGTCGCTGCTTTCTGCCCGCGGCATTGCGCTCATTGCCGATGTGGGGCCGCGCACGTGCGATTTGCTCGGGCTTGAGCGCATCGAGGACCTGCGCGATCTGGGGTTGGAATACCTTCGTTTGGACTATGGCTTTAGCGCCCAGCGGGTCGCGGAGCTGTCCGGTGTATTTCGCATTGTGGTCAATGCATCGACGGTGAGTTCTGTTGAAATCGCATCGTGGCGTGAGGCCGGTGCCGATGTGACTCGTTTTGCCGCCTGCCACAATTTTTACCCTAAGCCTTATACCGGTTTAGCTCTGGAGGACATTGCTCGGGTGAATCTTCGTCTTGCGGCGCTTGGATTCGAAATCATGGCTTTTGTGCCGGGTGATGCTAACGTTCGCGGGCCGGTATTCGAGGGACTGCCGACGGTCGAGGCGCAGCGCGGTCGCGCGTCAAAGGTTGCCCTCAACATGCTTGAGCTTGCACATGGCGCCGATTGCGACATTGTGTTGGTCGGCGACCCCGATCTTTCCGATGCGGGCTGGACGCAGTTTGCTCATGTTTCCGCCGGATACGTGGACCTGCAATGCGAGCTTGAGCCCGGTTATGCCTATGTGCGTGGGCAGATTCATCACGACCGACCCGATTCGAGCACCCTCATCTTTAGGTCTCAGGAGTCGCGTACGACGCTTAAGCCGGATTCCGTGCCGATGGATGCCGGTGCCGGCCTGTTTCGAAAGGCGGGGTCGATCGCTGTGAGCAATAGCAGCTATGGGCGCTACGAAGGCGAGCTTGAGATTGCGCGGGTCGATCTTCCCGGTGAGGAGCGCATGAACGTTGCGGGTCATATCACGCCCGAGGCAATGGAGCTGCTGCCGTTCATCAAACGCGGATTCGGGGTACGGTTCGTTTAGCGTGTGACCCGTGGGCTACAATTGGCCCATCATGCGAAGGCGCCTCGTGTGGCGTGTGCCTGCGTTGGCCGATCTATATTCGGAGGATTCCCATGACCGTACTGTTTATTGAATATCCCAAGTGCTCGACCTGTAAGAAGGCCAAGGCATGGCTGGACGAACACGGGGTAGAGTATATCGACCGCGATATCGTTTTGGACAATCCCACGGCTGATGAGCTTGCGACCTGGATTGCTCGTTCGGGACTGCCGGTGCGGCGCTTCTTTAATTCGTCGGGCATGAAATATCGAGAGCTGGGCCTGAAGGCGCGTCTAGATGCGGGCATGACGGATCGGGAGTGCTACGAGCTGCTGGCGACCGACGGCATGCTGGTTAAGCGCCCACTGCTGGTGGGCGACGACTTTGCGATTCCCGGCTTTAGGGAATCGGCTTGGGCCGAGGCGTTGCTGTAGCGGCTGCGGAAAGCGCGACCCGTTTTGAGTGCTCAGGGTGGGACGTGTTTTCCATCGGCGGGCTCGCTCGGCTCAATCCTCGAGCTGTGCCCATTCGTGCGGATTGTAGACCTTTACGTGCTTGTTGGGCTTGCCGCTCCAGTACTCCTCGTCCATAAAGGGCAGATATGCCTGAACACCGGGGCAGATAAAGGGAATCCGCTGCTGTTGCAGTCGCTCGCGCTGTCGCTGCTCCAGGTGCGCCTCGGATATGACAGTCGGCATACCGGACAGCTCGACGAGGCTTGCCTGGATTCGCTTAAGGTCGGGGAGTCCCGCGTGCCATGACATCCGCATGATCAAAAAGGATGCACGGCGGTATTTTGCCTGCATCACCGTGATGGCGGGGCGCAGAGTGGGATGGATTTTGTCCCGTTCGGGCCAAAGGTCAGCAGTGATCTCGAGGCCCAGGGTCTCCCATAGGTAATCAAGCTCTTCGTCCATGGCGCCTCGATATCCGTGCAATGATGACGGTTCGATTGTGCCATCAGCCGTGAGTGCTGCATTGTTGTAATCTACCAGCGGTAGATGCGGGATGTTTTACGGGCTTTGGCGCCGTACGTGTCGCTGGCGCTTCACAGGTCCTTCACGTGTTGGCCGTATTTGACTGAATTTCAAAAAAGTCAAAATTGGGGCTTGCGTCACGGCCGGACTTCCCGTATATTTCTTTCTTGCGCAAAGGCACAGCCGAGCGCAGCGATGCAGTCATTGGGATGTCGTCTAATGGCAGGACAGCGGATTCTGGTTCCGTCAATGGGGGTTCGACTCCCTCCATCCCAGCCATTGCATTTGCTACATATGGCCCGTTCGTCTAGCGGTTTAGGACGCCGCCCTCTCAAGGCGGAGATCACCAGTTCGAATCTGGTACGGGCTACCAAAATTGAACGCCCGGGCCTCGTAAGAGACCCGGGTTTTGTGTATTGACCGATATTTAAGGCGCGCGTTGAGTCTGCCGCCCGGACCGAGGAGTTGTCATGGACCTGCCTATCAGCTTGGAAGACATCACGTATGCCGAGAACTATCTGGCGCAGGGCGACCTGGCTACGGCGACGCCGCTGCTTGAGCGTCTGGTGGAGCTCGCCGAGGAGTATATCGACGCTGAGTGCAAGACGGAGGAGAAGCGCCAGTACTTTAGCTTCGACAGCAAGTTTGAGCGCCTGGCCTATCGCCGTGTGGAGAAGGATCCGCGCGAGCTGGTGCAGGTCGAGGTTCCCTTTGACCGCCTGTACTCCGACATGGCGTTTGCCTACATTCGCCAGCAGGATTATGTGAGTGCTCGGAATGCCCTGATGCAGGCCGTGCGTTGGGATCCCATGAACTGCAACTATCGCTTGGACTTGGCCGAGCTGTTCCGCGCGCTCGAGGACAAGCAGGAGTGGGCATCGCTCTCGTTCTCGGTGCTGGAGCGCGCGAGCGACGGTAAGTGCGCCGCACGCGCCTACACCAACTTGGGTCAGTACTTCTTGGAGCCCGAGACCGAGAACATTTCGGCTGCCGTGGGCTGCGCGCGTCTGGCGCTGCGCCTGGCGCCCAACGATGCGCATACGACGCGCCTGCTCAACAAGATCCATACCACCTATCCGGATGCCGCGGACGAGAGTGACGACCATGTGATGGGTGAGCTCGCCCTGCAGGGCGTGCCGACCTCGCCTTCGGCCGAGATCGCCATCTGCCTGATCATGTGTGCGACCGATGCTGCAAGCGACGGCGACAAGCAGGAGGCTACGCGCCTGACGGTGTGTGCTCGCGATTTGGTGGGCGAGGAGGCCTGCGCGGCGATTATCAAACTGGTGCGCGAGAGCGATGCCGAGCTTAATGCCGAGCGCAGGGCAAAGCGCGAGGCTGCGGGCTCAAACGCCGATGGCGCCAAGGAGGCCGGCGATGCCCAGTAAGCGCGAGCGCAAGCTCATTTCCAAGAATCGCTCGGCACATCACGAGTACTTTATCGATGAGACGTTTGAGTGCGGTATTGAGCTGAGCGGTACCGAGGTCAAGTCGATTCGCGAGCGCGCGTGCCAGATTACCGATACCTTCGCACTGATTCGTGGTGGGGAGTGCTGGCTCGTCGGCCTGCATATCCACCCTTATAGCCATGGTGGCGTGTGGAATCGCGATCCCGACCGTCGGCGCCGTCTGCTGCTGCACCGCAAGGAGATCGACTTTCTTGACGGCAAACTTCGCAACCGCGGCTATGCGCTGGTGCCGCTGGAGCTCTACTTTAATACCGACGGCCGCGTAAAGCTGCTGCTGGGCCTAGGCCGCGGCAAGAAGCTTTACGACAAGCGCGAGGATATGGCCAAGCGCGATGTCCAGCGCGAGATCGACCGCGCCCTCAAGGAGCGCAATCGCTAGGCGTTCTGTATAAGTTGCGGTGGAATACGGACTGTTTTGCCTGTTTGAGGGGCTATTCAGTCCTTATTTCACCGCAACTGCGGGCGTCTCATCTTGCTTATACTGTTTTGACACATATGTCTCAAAGGTGGTGTCCGTTGTGGGCGCCGCCTTTTTTGTGGGTACATACATCCATGAGGTTCCAACCCGGGTTAGGGGAGTGATTGTTATGGACAAAACTGCGTTCTTTACCATGCCGAGCGGTCTGTACGTGGTGAGCGCCGCGGCAGACGGGCTGCGCGCCGGCTGCGTCATCAACACTGCGGTGCAGGTGACGTCCATGCCGCCGCGCATTTCGGTTGCCGTGAACAAGGACAACGTCACCTCGGGCGTCATCGCTTCGGCCAAAGCGTTCGCGCTGACCGTGATCGATCAGACCGCCGATATGCTCTACATCGGTAACTTTGGGTTCCGCACTAGCAGCGATTATGACAAGTTTGCCAAATACGAGACCCGCGAGACGGCTCTGGGCATGCCCTATGTGCCCGAGCACGCGGCGGCCCTGTTTAGCTGCCATTTGATCGACACTGTGGATGTTGGCACGCATCTACTGTTTATCGGCGAGGTCGAGGATGCCGAGCGCTTGAGTGACGAGACGCCGCTCACCTACGATTACTACCATAAGGTCCTGAAGGGCAAGACGCCTCCGAAGGCGTCCTCGTATCAAGGCTAGAAATGTTTTAAAAATACTTGCATTATATTATTGAGAATCTATACTGATAAATGAAGTACATCACCAGTCGCGTTTGAGAGGAGAACATCATGGCTGAGGAGAAGAAGACGTATAAGTTCGTGTGCGTCGTTTGCGGTTACGAGGTTGAGGTCGATACGCCCGAGCTGCCCGAGGATTATGTGTGCCCGGTGTGCGGCGTCGGTCCCGATCAGTTTGAGCTCGTCGAGGAGTAGCTCGTCGGCACGCGGCTCACGGCAACACATAGCTCTGTCCAAGGGCCCCGGTCGAATTCTCGGCCGGGGCCCTTTTCCTCCGCCCCTAAGGGATCACGGTTGCTGTTGGCCGATCCTGTCTGTTGTGAGTCCGGCCGACCTTTTGTCTCAATCTGTAACATCTAACGGTGGAAATTGGGTCCACTTGTTACAGATTGAGACAAACGGAGCTGTCCCTCGGAATGATCTCGATCTGTAACATCTAACGGCTCGAAACGGGTCTTCCTGTTACAGATCGAGACATTTGCCTGGGCAGGTGTCCCGCCCCATTACATCCCTGTCAACAACACGACATCGAGAATCGTCACGATGGCACCGATCCCTACGAGCAGCGCGTTGAGCGGGCGCGAGTTGGCGTATTTACCCATGACGCGGGGCGAACTGGTGAGTCGTATGAGCACAAAGACCGTAATCGGCAGCTGAAGCGACAGCAGTGCCTGACTCCAAATGAGACCCTCAAAAGGATTCGGGACGACCAAGCACGCCGCCACTGCGCCGACGAAACAGGCCGCCACCCCGATCGAGGAATGTCGGTCGTGGATATCGTATTCCTCGTCGAACATGCCCGCGGTGATGGTGCCCGCCGCCATGCCCGCCGTCACGCTACTCGAGAGGCCCGCAAACAGCAGCGCCACGGCAAAGATGGTCGAGCTTGCCGGGCCCAGAATGGGGGAGAGCGTGGCCGCTGCGACGGCGAGGTCGTCTACGACCATGCCGTGCGCAAAGAAGGTCGTTGCGGCCAGGATGACCATGGCCGAGTTGATTGCCCAGCCCACGCCCATCGAAAAGAGCGTGTCGAAGAGCTCGTAGTGCAGACGCTCTTCGATAACCTGCTCGCCTTGGCCTTCGAAGTGCATGGATTGGATGACCTCGGAGTGCAGAAAAAGGTTGTGGGGCATAACGACCGCACCCAGGACACTCACGATAATCGCGGCAGAGCCAGTGGGCATACTGGGCGTGATCCAGCTTGCGGCGGCTTGCGGCCAGTCGACCTTGACTAGTGCAAGCTCGGCCAAAAACGAGAGTCCTACCACGCCTACGAAGGCGATGATCCAGCGTTCGGCATGCTTGTAGGAGTTCGTCATGAGCATCGCCATCGATACTGCCGCCACGATGACGCAGCCCGCGCGCACGGGCAGCCCAAAGAGCATTTGAAGGGCAATCGCGCCGCCCAGGACTTCGGCCATGGCGGTGGCGATGGTCGCGAGATAGGCGCTGGCGAGCACCGTACGCCCGACGAAGCGGGGGAGGTAACGTGTCGTGGCCTCGGCAAGGCAGGCGCCCGTGGCGATACCCAGGTGCGCCGCGTTGTGCTGCAGCACGATGAGCATAATCGTGGACAGCGTGACGATCCACAGCAGCGCGTAGCCAAACTGCGAGCCCGCGGCCATATTGGAGGCCCAGTTGCCCGGGTCGATAAAGCCGACGGTCACGAGCAGCCCGGGGCCGATATGCCGCGCAATGTCTAGGCCTCCGTGACCACCGGTGCGTCGGGAGCCAAAGTGTTGTTTGAGATGGTTGAGCATGGTGCGCTCCTGTGTATGGGCGGCGTGACGTCGCATCTGGGTCGTGCGGCGCCACGCGTCGGATTTGGGTTGGGGCTACTTGTGCGCTTTGCCCTGATTGGCCACGGCGTCGATCTTGGCGGCGATGGTCGCCGGGTCACCGATGTAGCGCTTGTCGAGGACATTGAAATCGGTATCGAAGGTGTAGACGAGCGGCACGCCAGTGGGGATGTTGACCTTGAGGATCTCCTCGGGCGTGAGGTGCTCGAGCTTCATGACGAGTGAGCGCAGGGAGTTGCCGTGCGCGGCGATGAGTGCGCGCTTGCCGGCGAGCATCTGGGGGCGAATCTCGTCTTCGAAATAGGGCCAGGCGCGGGCGATCGTGTCCTTGAGGCACTCGGTATAGGGCAGCTGATCGGGCGCGACGTCGCGGTATTGCTCCTGGGTGTGGGGGTCGCGCGCGTCGTCCGGCTCGAGTGCCGGCGGGCAGACATCGAAGGAGCGGCGCCAGATGAGCACCTGTTCGTCGCCGTGCTCCGCGGCGGCATCGGCCTTGTTGAGACCCTGCAACGCACCGTAGTGGCGCTCGTTGAGCTTCCAGGATTTGATGACGGGTAGCCACTCGCGATCCATTTGGCCGAGCACGATGTTGAGGGTGTGGATTGCGCGCTTGAGGCGCGAAGTGTAGCAGACGTCAAAGTCGAAACCGGCTTCTTTGAGGGCGCGGCCGCCTGCCGCCGCCTCTTCGCGGCCCGTGTCGGTGAGCTCGACATCGGTCCAGCCGGTGAACAGGTTGAGCTTGTTCCACTCGGACTCTCCGTGACGGATAAGGACGAGTTGCATCGTCTGCTGGTCTGCTTGGTGCGCCATAGGGGCCTCCTTGATCTGGCACGGTGTGCGTGCCGTTTGCTTGACGCCGCAAAGGATACCCGTTTTAAGCTTAGAAGTTAACCAAGACTAACAAAATTGTTCTATTTGAATGGGATGGTGAAGGGGGGCTGCCGAAATGTCTCGATCTGTAACAACGAGGGATGGAAATTGGGCCTAGGTGTTACAGATCGAGACAAACCAAAACCGTCCCGCAGAAAATCTCAATCTGTAACATCTAGGCGCCAAAATCGGTTCCTCCTGTTACAGATTGAGATGTTTGAAGCGGTGAGCTTACAAGCCGAACTTGGGCGCCTTGTTGCCGCCTTGAGATCTGCGGTGTCGAGTCGCATCATGCAAAAGTCTGCGTGGCCCTCGTTTCCAGAATAATTCAAAGGGTTTGGATGCATATGTGCCGGCTGTCCCTGCACTAAAACGTGTACGTCAGCCTCCAAAGATGTCAAATTTCGACATGTTTGGAGGCTGACGTACATGTTTGATAGCAAGGCGTTGATGGTCGGCGTGCGTTACGCGATTGTTTCGAAACGGGTGGGAAACACAACGGGCCAGCGATGCTCATAGTATGCCTATTCAACTGACTGTCTAATATCTAGGGGAGGATTGCGATGCAGGCAGATTCCGCTCAGCAGCAGGGCCTTTATCGCCCCGAATTCGACCACGATGCATGTGGCATCGGCGCGCTTGCCGATATCAACGGTGAGCGCCATCACCAGATTCTGGACGATGCACTGTCCATTCTGGTCAACTTGGAGCACCGCGGCGGTACGGGACTCGAGAAGAACACCGGCGACGGTGCCGGTATCCTGTTCCAGGTTCCGCATCACTTTTTCCGCAAAGAGGCTCAAAAGTGCGGCCAGATTCTGCCGGCAGAGGGCGACTATGGCGTGGCCATGCTGTTCTTCCCGCAGGACGACAAGGGCGTAGAGGATGCCCGTCGCGTGTTTGAGGAGGGCTGCGCCGAGGCCGGCGTGCCGCTGCTCTTTTGGCGCGAGGTGCCCGTCGACCCGCACGACTTGGGCGAGACGGCACGCGCCTGCATGCCCACCATTCTGCAAGCCTTTCTGGGCCGCCCCGACGACACGCCCGCCGGCGATGCCTTCGAGCGTCGCCTGTACGTGTGCCGTCGCACTATCGAGAAGAAGGCCGATGCCGAGTTTGCCCTGCGCGACAAGATCTTCTACGTCTGCTCCATGAGCTCGCGCACTATCGTGTACAAGGGCATGCTCGTCGCCACGCAGATGCGCCGCTTCTTCATCGACCTCAACGACGCCGCCGTCAAGACGGCCGTGGCGCTCGTCCACTCGCGCTACTCCACCAACACCACGCCCAGCTGGGAGCGCGCGCACCCCAACCGCTTTATTATCCATAACGGCGAGATCAACACCCTCAAGGGCAACGTCAACTGGATTCGCGCCCGCGAGCCCAACCTGTACAGCCCCGTGCTGCAGCACGATCTTGAGCGCGTGATGCCTATCATCAACCGCGAGGGATCCGATTCCGCGATTCTGGACAACGTGCTCGAGTTCCTGGTCATGAACGGTCGCCCGCTCACGCGTGCCGCGTCCATGTTGCTGCCCGAGCCGTGGGACCACAACGACAGCCTGAGTGAGGAGCGCCGCGCCTACGACGCCTACCAGTCCATGCTCATGGAGCCGTGGGACGGCCCGGCGGCCATCGCCTTTACCGACGGCCGTACCCTGGGCGCCGCCCTCGATCGCAACGGCCTGCGCCCCGCTCGTTACTACGTGACGCGCGACGGTCGCTTTATGCTGGCAAGCGAGGTGGGCACCATCGAGGTGAGCCCCGAGAACATCGTGACGAGCGGCTGTCTGGGGCCGGGCCAGATGCTCGAGGTCGACTTTGCCCGCGGGCGCGTCATCTACAATGACGAGCTGCGCGCCCGTTACGCCAAGGAAAAGCCCTACCGCGACTGGATTGCCGAGGAGACGCTGACCGTCGACGCGCTCGATGAGCCCGCCGCGCCCGCGTCCGCCGAGGACGCCGAGGTGCCCGCCGCCGTGCGTATGGCCAAGCTCGGCTACCACTGGGATGACGTCGACGAGGTCGTGCGTCCCATGGCCCAGCAGGGCAAGGCCCCGCTCGCCTCGATGGGCATCGACGCACCGCTGGCCTGCCTGTCCAAGAAGACGCGTTCGTTCTTTGACTACTTCTATCAGCTGTTCGCTCAGGTCACGAATCCTCCGATCGATGCCCTGCGCGAGCACATGGTGACTTCGACCACGCTCTACCTGGGCAACCACGGCAACCTGCTCGAGGATTCCCGCACGGCCTGTCAGCTGGTGCGCTTGGAGCGCCCATTGCTCAACGATGAAGAGTTCGAGCATATCTGTGCCATCGACTGTGTTGGCTTTAAGACCCGTCGCTTCCGTGCCGTCTACCGCCGCGATGCCGGCGAGGGCGCGCTGCAGGCTGCGCTCAAGCAGCTTGCAGAGGACGTTGAGGCTGCGGTCCGCGATGGCGTGAACATCGTGGTGTTGAGCGATCGTGCCGCTGCGGGCGAGGTGCCCGTGCCGTCGCTGCTCGCTGTGGGCTGCGTGCATAACCACCTGATCCGCGCCGGCGTGCGTACCTTTGCCGACATCGTGGTGGAGTGCGGCGACGCCGTGTCCCCGCACGACTTTGCGGCGCTGGTGGGCTACTCCGCAAGCGGCATCTATCCGTACAATGCGCATGCGTGCATCCGCGACTTGGCAGCACGCGGCGACCTGGACGTGACGGCCGAGCAGGGCATCGACAACTACAACAAGGCCGCGACGGCGGGTATCGTCTCCATCATGTCCAAGATGGGTATCTCCACGGTGCAGAGCTATCACTCCGCGCAGATTTTCGAGGCCGTCGGCTTTACTCCGGAGTTCGTCAACGCGTACTTCGCCGGCACGGTGAGCCGTGTGGGCGGTATGGGTGTCGAGGACGTTGAGTGCGAGCAAAACGAGCGCTATGACGCTGCGCTCGCCATCCTTAAAAGCCCGGCTCCCGATCAGCTGCCCACGCTGGGCCTGACCAAGTGGCGCCCGCTCGGCGGCGAGGAACACCTCATCGACCCCCAGGCCGTCTACCTGCTGCAGACCGCCTGCCGTGAGGACAGCTACGACACCTTTAAGGAGTACAGCGCCCGCCTGCACCGCACCGGCCGTGCCGTGCGTCTGCGCGACTTGCTCGACTTTGATGCCAGCGGCCGCACGCCGGTTTCGCTCGACGAGGTCGAGCCCACGCTCAACATCGTCCGCCGCTTTAACACCGGCGCCATGTCGTACGGCTCCATCAGCAAGGAAGCACACGAGTGCATGGCCATCGCCATGAACCGCCTGCACGGCCGTTCCAACTCCGGCGAGGGCGGTGAGGATCCGCGTCGCGAGACCCCGCTGGCTAACGGTGATTCCAAGAACTCCGCGATCAAGCAGGTGGCAAGTGCGCGCTTTGGCGTGACGAGCCGCTACCTGTGC